>JBHLNK010000118.1:0-7759 GCA_048941625.1 Promethearchaeota archaeon
TCAATGGAGTAAAATAATTCACTAACCAAATCATAATTTGTATCTTCAGAAAAATCAAGGAGTTCTAAATTTCGATATATTCGAGATACGATGTTATTTAAAAGGTTATAGTCTTTAAGCTTTTCAAGCGAACTATTCATATAATGACAAAAGAGAACATAATAAGTAGCTTCTGATGAGACAAATCCATCTCGAAATTGTTTAATTCCCTCTGGAGTTACTCTTAATTCAATTTCTTCATTGATTGCGTTAATTTCATGTTCAAGTTTGCTCAAATTTAAGTGATAATATAATTTTAAGATTACAACTAATTGTGACGTCCCTAGACTTTTCAAATAGTCAGATTCAAAAAACCGTGAATCTGTTTTACTGATTTTTTTTATTTGTTCGAAACTTAACCATAATTTCATCATTTCTGTTGATTTAAAAAAATAATAGGCGCCATCTGTAGCTTCTATAAGAGGGGCTTCATATCTATCTATAGCTTCATCAAACAACTTCAGTAAAAATTCGACAATTTTTTTCTCATCGAGATTAGCTCTTAAATTCTTGGCTAAATAAATACCACAATAATAAATATCAGGATTTTTAAGTGAAACTAAAGGAACATCTGTTAACCATTCATCAATATTTTCCTCTAAATATATTTTTATGTGCGAAAAATCATACTTTTTTTGAAGATTGAAGAAATGAATAATTCTATAAATTAAATATAATAATTGAAGTTTAAAATCAGGATCTTGTAGATCCTCTAAACTTTCTATTTTTCGTTTACTCATTTGAAATTTATCAATAATCTTGTCTCGAATTTGGATGTATCTTTTCAAGTTATCTCTCTTTTCTGGGGATTTTTCAATTAAGGTTTTCAAATTCCTAAGTTCCATGATGAATTCAATTCTAAAAAAACCCTCATCCTTCAATTTTAATATTAAAGGGACAACTTTAACATCCACTAAGTAATCAATAATAATTTCCAGAAAGATTTCGTAAATTATCGGCGCAAGTTTTTTTTCATACAATTCTATCAATGAGGTAATCCTTTCCCTTTCATTATCATGTATTTCCAAAAAAGGATCTAGAAACTCATCTTCTATCTTAGATTTTTTAAAACCAAGATCTTCAAATATTTCTATAAAAAAATTCGTAAGTTCATTAAGTTTTTGATCAATACTACTCTCGTTTACATCTCTCTCTTCAAATTGACTAATAATTTTATCTCGGAAATATTGATCTATATTATTGTAAAATAAATCAATCTCTTTAAAGTATAAATCTAAAATGTTAAATAATCCTTGAAAAATCATTTTATAAAAACAACAATATTATTTTTCTTCTATCAGTGTTTAAAGAATATTTTCAAAAAAATTAATAGTTTTCCTATTTTAAAAGAACACTATTTAGCTTAAACATTATTTCCAATGACGGAGAATTACATAAATTAAGTATAAAAAGAAAAAATACTTCTTAATCTTATATTAAGATACAGTTATAATCAGTAAAATATATAAACATCTCAAAACAAAGCTATGACAAATTCGATCTTTGGAACCTCTGGAATTAGAAGAGTGTTTCAAAACTATTCTGAATCAGATCTAATGTTTACTCCGGTCATGAGTCTTGAAGTGGGGTTAGCATTAGGAACTTATTTGAAAGGGGGTACGGTAGTAATAGGGAAAGATATTCGTACGTCTGCTTTACCGATAGAGTATGCTTTAATTTCGGGGCTTGTTAGTTGTGGATGTAATGTTAAAACATTAGGAATCGTTACTACTCCCACCCTTGCTGCATCTTTACGCTTTTTAGACGCAGATGCTGGGGTGGTTATCACTGCCTCACATAATACACCAGAATATTGCGGATTAAAATTATGGAATCCATCAGGTATAGGGTTTTCCCCGGAGCAAGAAATGGAAATCTCACGTATATATGATGAGAAAGATTTTATAAAAATAAATTATGATCAAGTTGGAAAAGTTACACAAATTAATGATATAAATGATATTCACATTTCTGAAATAACAAAAGTAATAAAATTTAATGGTAGTAACCTCAATGTAATTGTAGATCCAGGAAATGGGTCTGGATGCGAAATTGTCCCACTTCTTTTAGGTAAATATAATATAAATGTTACAACTCTAAACTCACAAATGGATGGAAACTTTCCTGGTAGACATTCAGAACCAAATAAAAAAAATCTTATGAAGCTTTCTAAGTTTTTAAAAATATCTAAAGAAGATGATATTGGAATTGCTCTTGATGGGGATGCTGATAGGGTTATTTTTTTAGATGAAAATGGAGAATTCGTAGATCCAATTCGTTTATTAACTCTAATGGCAAAATATTATATCCAGGAAAATGAATTGTCAAAGGAACAAATGAAGGTTGCTACTCCTATTAATTCTTCAAGATTAATTGAAGATGTATTAAATCCTCTTGGTTGTGAAGTTATTAAAACAGAAGTGGGGGATATTAAGGTAGCAATTGCATTACAAGAATCGGGAGGTTTCTTAGGAGGAGAAACCTCTGGAACTTATATATGGCCTCATTTTCATTTTGGACCAGATTCAATATTTACTATAGCTATTGTTTTACACATGATCACCAAAACCGGTAAAACATTAAAAGAATTATTAAAGGATATTCCTCAATATCCATATTATGCTAATAAATTTAAATTAACAAAAGATATTCCATTCACAGAAGAAATGCATCAAAATATCATTTCTGAAATAAAGGAGTCTTTAGATAATTTAGGAAAAAAAATCAAAAATATTAATCAATTTGATGGTTGTAGATTTGATTATGAAGATGGTTGGCTTTTGATTAGACGTTCAGGGACAAGCCCCTATTTAAGGATATCTGGGGAATCCACTATTGATATCAATCACTCAATTGAAATGAATAATCTTGCAGTAAAAAAGATGCAGAAATTAAATTTAATTTAGTCCACAATCAAAATTCCTATAAAAAAGTATTTAAAATAATTAATATCATGAAATAAAGATGTGTGGCATATTCGGAGTAATTACGAATCAAGATATAGATATTGGAAAAATATCTCTAGAAAGTATTAAAAGATTGGAATATAGAGGTTATGATTCATGTGGTATTGTATCTCTACATAATAATAAATTATTTGTCAAGAAAGACTCAGGTAAAATCAATGAGATCAATAAATACCTAAAATTAGATGAGTTTCCAAATGGTTCTAAACTTGCTTTAGCTCATACACGATGGGCAACTCATGGATCTCCAACAAAAATAAACAGTCACCCTCACTTAGATTGTAATGATCGAATAGCAGTTATCCATAATGGCATTCTTGAAAATTTTATTGAACTTAAAGAGGAATTAATTTCTAAGGGACATATTTTTAAATCTGAGACAGATACAGAAATCTTTCCACATTTAATTGAAGAGTTTATGAAAACAAGCAGAAACTTAAAAGAAGCTGTTGTTTCAGCGATAAAAAAGTGTAATGGTGCCTATGGATTAGCAATTTGTCATGCTGATTATCCTGATACAATAATTGTTAGTCGTAAAGAATCTCCACTTATTGTAGGAATTGAAGAAGGGAAAACAACCTATTGTGCATCAGATATACCCGCTTTTCTTCCTTATACAAGATATTGTTATATATTAGAAGATGATGAAATAGCTGTTTTAAATGCAGGTAAGGCAGAGTTTTTTGATATCAATAACAGTAATATTCCCAAACAAAAAAAAATTCAAAAAATTGAATGGAATATTGATGCTGCGGAAAAAGGGGGTTATGAACATTTTATGCTAAAAGAAATTTATGAGGAACCCATTGCTTTAAGAAGAACTATGAAAATATCTGCTAATTCTTTAAAAGATTTTGCCGAACCATTATTAACTGCTGATCAAATATATATAACAGCTGCAGGAACATCTTTTTATGCATCATTAGCAGGAAAATTTATAATAACAAGATTTTTAGGCAAATACATTAAAGCAATAGAATGTTCTGAATTTAAAACACAATTATGTAATTCCCTCGAAGAGAATTCTGTAATTATAGCAGTATCTCAATCTGGAGAAACTATTGATCTAATTGAACCGATTCGCTGGGCAAAAGAATATAAACCAAGTATTAAAGTATTATCAATTACAAATATAGTTGAATCAAGTCTTACAAGACATTCTGATAAAGTATTAATAACTCAGGCAGGACCAGAAATTGGTGTCGCAGCAACGAAGACTTTCGTAACCCAGATTTTAACACTTGCATTAGTTGCATTAGAGATAGCTAAGTTAAAAAAAAAATACTCAATTGAAGAAATTCAGAAATATTATGATGCACTTTCCTCTATTCCTGATATAATTGAAAATTTTCTTGAAAAAAATGTAGACCTAATAAAATATATTGTAACTGATTTAGAAAAGAATCTTAATTTTTTCTTTCTAGCACGTGGAGTGTCTATAGCAACTGCTAAAGAAGGTGGTTTGAAATTAAAAGAAGTTGCATGTCGTTTTATTGAAGGATATTCAGCAGCCCATGCTAAACATGGACCAATATCATTAGTTCGAGATGGATATCCTATCATATTTATTGCACCTCCAGATGAAACATATGAACGATTAATAGGAAATGTTATGGAGTTTAAAGCTAGGGGAGGAAAAATTATATCATTAGTCGTAGAAAGTGATGAGAAAATAACTAATTTAAGTGACATTACAATTCGAATTCCTCAACCTGGAACTAAGTATTATAATCTCTTTAGTACAATTACATTTATTCCTGCATTGCAGTTATTAGCTTATTTTTCCGCTCTAGAACATAATTTAAATCCTGATAAGCCATTGAATCTTGCCAAAACTGTTACTGTCCATTAAGTCTATATGTAATAAAACTTTTCTAATTGCTTTCTTTTTTAATATCAAAAATGTTTCCTTCCCAAGCATTTAATTTAACGTATAAACCATATTTATATAAATCATTACCATTATAAATGTATGATTTCTGTCGTAATAAGTCGGTAAATATCCATCTATTAGTATCAAAATGAAATGGACTGATTTTTATATGAGCTTTTGAAGGATTTGGGCTATAATTAACAACGATAAGTCGATAATCATTATTTAGCCACCATAAATAAGAAATGATATCTATAAATGAAGAATCATTCGGATTCACTATAGTCGGTTCACATAGAGACCAACTTCCCTCTCCATATTCCCTTCCAGGAATTGATTTTAATAAATTTTGATAAAACTCAAAAACAGCATTATTAGATTCTTCAAAAGGAGTTCTTCCTAATTGAACAGGTAATTTTATCACATTCCCATGAGTTTGACCCTCATATACCAATCTTGCTCCAGGTAATGTGAGTGCTATAATAGCAGCGGCTTTTGATTTATCTTCTCCAAATTTCTCTATAGCTCTCATTTCATCATGATTTTCAATAAAACGTACTAGTCTACTTTGATATATCCATTCTGCTTTAAGGTGGTCTTTGATTGTAGTAACATTCCCATGAGCTAATCTATCATATAATCTTTTGTCATAACAGAAATTAAATCCTTGTTGTTGAAGATCCCATTCCATATCCCAATATACTTCTGCTATAAATAAAAAATTTGGATATTTTTCTTTCACAGAGGGAATAATTTCTTCCCAAAACTCTTTAACTGGAGGAGTACCAACTTTTTTGCCCCAGGTTCTATTAAAAATATTGTTGGTCAATAACATTGCCATATCACATCGAACCCCATCACAGAGTTCAGCAATACTAAGCAAAGTATCTATTGTTTTTTGACGGGCTTTTTCTGAAAAAGCATTGATTTGAATAGTATCTGTCCATGGAGGAAAATTTGGATCTCGTCCATAGGCAAATACTTTCTCCCCAATACTAAAATAGTCATATGGATGAGACATTAAGTCATCTAAATTTCCCTGAATGAATAAATCGGCTTCAAAAGTCCATAAAGAGTCAACTGAGACGTGATTAGGAACATAATCTAATATTAACTGGATGTTTTTTTCTGCTAATCTCTTTCTAAAAGTCTTTAATCCTTCAATTCCACCAAGATTATTATCCACATGATAATAATAAATGGAATATGGAGATCCTACTACATCTTCATCCTTAAAATCATGTAAAACTTTATGATACTCTTTCTGTAGATCTGGATGTTCAAGAGCTATTTTTTTACTGGCTGGGCTTCTTTCCCAAACACCCATTAGCCAAATAGCATCAAAATATTTAATTTCCTGATTAAAAACTTCATCTGGAATATTTTTCAAAGTAATTTGATTATTATAGATCTCAGATAAAGAATGAAGCCAAGACCAGGTATTAATTTCATAAATTTTTGGATTTTTTATCCATTCTGAGGGATTACTTTGCATTTTAATATTTCACTAACAATATTAGAATAAATTGAAGAAGTCACAATGGCTTTTTTTATTCATATACATATATATAAATTTATTTATAATCATAATTATATTAGAAAAAATAATATATTTTTTGGTAAAAAATGAGTGAAGAAAAAGAAGCTCTACGGAAATTAATAATGCTTATCTCGGACCTTCGGGCTAAGGATGAAGAACGCTATGAGGCACATGTTAATTTTATGAACGAAACAATTAAAATGATTAGCGCTATTGAATCTCAAATGAATAAACACTGGAATACGGTCTTAGATTCATTAAAAGAATTAAATGATAGTATAAGCGCCAATTTAGATTCATTATTAACAGGAATTAATCCAAAAGGATTAAGAGAAACATCTAAATCCTTAAAAGAAATAATGGATACAATGAACAAAAGCGTACAAACAATGAATTTAGAGAAGGTATTAAGTGAACTAAAAGTGCTAAAAGCTGGAGGAATAACTTATGTACCAGCAACACCAGTTGCAGTAGGACAACAACCGGAAGCTATTTCTGCGGATATTAACTTAAAACCATCTGGATTAAAAGCACCTGGAGGAGCAAAAACTCAAGCCTCAAGTGGGGAACCAGAATGGGTGGATCCCCATGAAAAAGCAAAAAAGGAGAAAGAAGAGGATCAACACTTACTAAAGCCATCTGATTTTTTCGGAATGTAAATCTCTAATTTATACCATATAATTCCATAAAAGAACTTAGTTTAGCTTTAGTTTGTTCCATATTCTCACCAATCTTTTTAAATTTAATACCAATTGAAGGTATTCTAATTTCAGTTCTGATTTTATTCTTCATTAAATCATAACAAGCGGAATTAATATGGCAATCTTCAAGTTGATTAATTATTAACCCATTAACTTTTGTTTTCTTAACATACTTCTGGTAAGAATTGATTAGTAGCTCGCAATTATTTAAACAAAATAAGCCTTGATTTGAGCTATTTAAAAGGAATCTAGCATATTCCTCAATTGGATCAGAATTCTTCAAAACAGAAATTTCTTCTAACAATCCAAGTGAATCCCAATCTGAATAAATAACTCTTCCTCCTAAATCATGTATAATTTCTTGAGCTTTTGGTTCCCAACCATTGAATATTGGAGTTAATAAAATTCTTGGTCTCTTAGAAACATCCATCCCTACACCTTTTTCCACACGTTTTTTCATTTCTTTTACTAATTGACTAATGTTTTCTAAATATCTTTGAGCATTAGAGTTATAATCCTGAAAAGATATGGTTAATAAAGCTAAGATTTCTGAGAAAGTTGCGGAATTACATGGATAAAAATCTGAGGTACTAATATCATATAATATCGTTTTATAATACCGTTTAACTTGGTTTCCAAT
>JBHLNK010000119.1:0-7727 GCA_048941625.1 Promethearchaeota archaeon
TAATTGATTTTATTTATTTTATTATAACAACTTAATAATAAATATTTATTTGGTTGAAATGTCTGAAATTGAAAGTATTATTGATGATTTATTAAATGAAGAACAAAACATATTTGGAGTAGCTATTGTAGGCAAAAATGGTAATTTAATTACCCAAACTGAAAATTGGAATATTTCAAATGATCTTGGGCCTATAAATGAAATACTTAATCAAAAGTTAGAACTAGGACAAAAAGGAATTAGCAGCATAGTTATTCAGGGAATAAAGTATATGATTGTAGAAAATACAGAAGAGAGAAAAATTGGAACAAATATTACTGGAAAGGGACATATAATAATTTGCCCTGTTCCAATTGGAGGTACTGGTGCATTAATATGTTATATAAACCCTCAAGTAGGTCCAAGAGATGCTCTTTTTACAGTCCAAGAGTATGCCTTAAATTTAACTAATTATTTGTAATTTATTTAATTATTTTTGTTCCATTGACCTCCAATAACTACTTAACAGTTTTGATAAAGTAGATTTTATTTTTGATATTTCCCTTTTTTTTGTTCTAGGTGAGAAATCTAGGTATTCAAAGAGAGGACGCTTATACTTTTTCTTTAATAATGCTTGAATAATTGAATCTATACATACCGGTAATCCTATCAAACTATAACCACCTTCAAGAATAAAAGCTAATTTTCCATTACAGATTTTTTCTGCGATAGTTAATAATTTTCTCGTGAATTGATAATACGCTTCAGTGGTCAATAAACAATTACCAATTGGATCTGCAAAATATAAATCAAATCCAGTTGCGATGATAATAAGATCAGGCAGAAATTCGTTAAGTATAGGCTCTAATATATCAAAGCATTCTAAGAAATCATTATCAATAGAATTAAATGGTATTGGAAAGTTAATATTCTTACCTATTCCTTCACCTTCTCCTAATTCATCAATAAAACCTATATCGCCTTCTACAAAATCATATTCATGGATGGAAAAGTATAGAACATTGGGATCATCATAGAAATATTGGACAATTCCATCTCCAAAATGACAATCAATATCTATAATTGCTACTTTTTTTTCAAATTGAAGTTTTTTTCGCAGATATAGTATGGAAGTAGCTATATTATTAAATACACAAAGACCTGATGCTTTTTCACGTAGGGCATGATGACCTGGAGGTCTTATAAGTGCAATTGTTTGAGTCACTTCATCATTAACTACACTTCTAATTGCTTGTATAGCCCCTCCTACTGCTTTTTTAGCTAATTCAAAAGTATCCTCAGTTATAAACACCTCCTCCTCTAATAATCCCATTCCTCTATTTGAAAAATTTTTTACTGAATTTATTAGATATTTTGAGTGTGCTAATTCGAGAATGTCCTCATTTATATGCATTGGGTTTATCTTAACTACTCTTTCATCATTAAAAGTCTGATTCTTATACAAAAAATCCAAGATAGCTTTAATTCTTAAAGGACTTTCATAAGAAAGAAAGCTTGGATGAGGGTATGGAGGTATATTCTTGGAAGCAAAATCATTATCAACTATAATCCCAATTTTATTATTTGACAACATTTTAAAATTAAAAATAATCTAAAATACCTAAATTATTATAATAACAATTACATACATTTATTTTAAATAAATTTGAATTTTCTTTTAAAAAAATAAAGTGATTTTTATGGATGGTATGGTAATTTTCCTTGAAATAATACTAAATGCGCTTCCATTACTTATTATATTAATACCACTCTTTTTTATCTGGAAAAAAACAGTAGGGAAACTCTATTTTAGAATATTTTTAGGGATTGTGGTTTTCTTCTTGATTTATTGGATCCTACCCATTATTTTCCAAATAAATACCGAACCTAAAGAGCTCTCTGGAGGAGATACATCCTTAGCACTTCAATTTATAGGTGCTCGTATAGGAACATTATTAACTTTATTTGCAACATATCCTATGGTTACTCTGCCATTTATTTTCTTTGTAGCTCCTTTCATATCGTTAATAATTATTTGGAATCGTATGAGAAAAGAAGAAGGTTCTATTAAAGAAAATTTAAAACAAATAACCTTTACTTTAGAAAAGAGCCCATTTAAAATGATTCGAGAGGAGATCTCTAAAAATAGATTTTCAAGAGAAAAGGAAATTCTTAAATTAATGATTGTGCTGTTACCCATCTCTCTTTATATTCTACAAGTAATCTTGTCTGTTACAGGATTGGAAAATGAATCCTTAACAACAGGGAGTACTTCATTAGGATGGTTCTTAGAGATATTATTTGTGTATCTCGCTACTTTTATATTTAGTATCGAGTTGATTTTTAGCTCAAAAATTGCGTTAAAAGGTAAGTTTATTGGAGAAGAAATAAGAACACAAACCTTCAAAAGCTTATATACCGTTGGAGCGCCGATTTCAATCCTGTCAATTCTATTGTTTCTGGCTCAATACTACGATTCAATATTAATCATCGTATACTTCTTTGCATATTTCATAATGGCTTCGGTAATCTTTATTTTATTTCTTAAAGTGTTTGAACCAATTTCTATACTTATTTTAGTTAAAATAGTTGATTGGTGGAAGAAAAAGAAAGAAAAATTAAGAAATATTGATACTAGTAATTTATTGCTTATCATTTTCTATGGTTTAATAGCAATTGGACTATTCTTTATAATCTATTTATCAATCTCTAGTTTCATTTATAATCCATTTTTGAGTGATTCCAATATACTTACAGAAGCACAGTTTACAGAACCTAATCCAAATATTGTAAACTCAATAAAATTTGAATTGCTTATATCACTAGGGTTTCTGCAAATTCTTCTACCTATTATTATTGTAGGAATTTTCATCTCAAAAAGTCTAAAATATGCAAAGAGTAAATTTGTTGCTTATGCCGTCTTTTTTCCAGTTATAATTATTATATCAGTATTTCTTATTGGTGCAGAGGAATACTGGTTGACTGGTCAAATGAGTTATTTTGCGATAAATGGTTCTTACTTTTATACTTTTAGAACCGCAAGTCTACTTGTAGAATTATCGGGTGTATTGAATGTACTAGCAACACCTTATCTATATACACGCTATATCTTTAATATCATTATCTGGAGTCTTATTATTTTTTACAGGGGAAAATCATTCAGAAGTAAGACAATTAAACTTGATGAAATGCATGTTGAGAAATATGTTTTTGCTACAGTTGGTGATATCATGCGCTATGATGATTACAATAAGGGTCAAATTCAATACTTAATTACTAAAAATGAAAATCTTAGCAGAGAATACTTAGTACAAGAACGGGATGAAGTAAAAGTAATTTTAGATAAATTAGACGTTGATAGATTCCTAAAAGAACTCAGACCCCTGGAAGAAAACGAGAAAAAGAGATTCTTCTTTACTCTGAGATACATGTTTAATCATAATTTAATAACCATTTGGAAGCCTGAACTTAGTTATGTCTTCGAACCTGTAGAAAAACAAGGATTATATATTATATATGATGATGGACGAGGAGTTTATAACTATGCATTTCAAGAAGGTTCCGAACAAGATCCTGGTCTTGTTTCCGGAATGTTCTCTGCTATCACCTCTTTTGTTAAGGAGATGACAAAATCTACTGAAGCACTAAAGAAAATTGATCATGGTGATATCACAATTCTCTTGGAATATGGTGAGCGTATCTTTGGAGCACTATTCATCAAAGGAACTCAAAGTGCTGAAGTTAGGGCTCCTTTAAAAGAATTTGTAACTTGGTTTGAAGAAAATTATAAAGAAACCTTACAAAATTGGACGGGAGCACTCCAACATTTTAAAAACGAGGAAAATAAAAATAAAGTAGAAGAAATGTTTAAAGAAGAATAATCTTTTTTTTTTCGAATTAAATCCAAAATTCAAATAAAATTTTTATTCATAAATTACCATAAATAGTACTAAACTCTAGAAATTATGGTTGATAAATGAGATCAAAATATACTGTAATTATCTGGTTCGGTATAGCAAGCTTAATATCTCTTGCTCTCATATTAGGATTCTCTCGAAATTTACAAGATCAAACTCCTTCACCTTTATCACCATCAACACAATCGATTATCATAGATCATAATTGTGTGAAATTAGATGAAATCCCAATAAAATGGATAGAGACTACAAGAAATTCAACTAAAGTACACTACGCTCATACTTCTCATGGTGGGCAAATAATTACAGGACTAACTCGTCTTGAGAGTTCAAATTCAAATTATAGTATTGCAATTGCCGGTTCTTCACTCCCAACAGAAGTAGGAACATTATGTATTTTCGATGGTCAAGAATCTGCATCTTACATTACCCCGGATTTGTACTGGGAATCTGCATCTGGAATACAAGATACATATGATGTGGTAAATCATAATCCTACTATAACCATTTCAATCTGGTGTTGGTGTTGTCAAGTAAGTTATTACTCAACATCTGCCATTCAAACATATTTGAACCAAATGAATGCTTTTGAGCAACATTATCTAAATCAAGGCAGAAATGTTACTTTTGTATATATGACTGGAAATTGTGATGAAGGCGATTATCCCGAAGGAACTACTGCTGAAGGAGATAGAGATCCAAGTGCAGGTTATCATCGATATCTTAATAATAAGTTAATTCGGCAATATTGTATAGAAAATAATAAGACTCTTTTTGACTTCGCTGACATTGAGTGTTGGTTATATGATGATAATGGTAATCCTTATGATCATAGCACTTATCAATATGATAACGGAACTGATATTATAACCGTTCCTAAGAGACAATGGGCTTATAGTAATGTTAGCCAAGCAGCTCATACATCTTATGAGAACTGTGAAAATAAAGGAAAAGCATTCTGGTGGATGTTGGCTCGTTTAGCCGGTTGGATTGGATCATAACTACCTCTCTCTCTCGTAAGAATAATGAGTATTACAAATTTTAAATCCTAGTTTTTTATATGTATGGATAGCAGGAGGATTAGCTACCCTTACCATGATAAAACATTGCTCTTTTTCTCGAAATAAATCTTTTAATGCTGAAGAAATGAGTGAACTGGCATAACCTTGGTTCCAGTAATCAGGATGAGTTCCAACAACAGTCAAGTATCCTATATTTTGATATTTCCACATGCTAATTATGCTTACTAACTCCCCCTTTTCAAAGATACCAAACCAAATGTTATTTTCATCAATCAGGATATCTTCTGGCTCACGTGTACCCCAGAAATTAGGATCTGCAATTCTCATCATTGCTGTTATCTCCTCTTTATGAGATTCATTTAATTCTAAGAAGGTGTACTTTTCAAAACCCCTTTGATCTCCTTTTTTCAGACTCATCCGATACATTGCTATCTCCTTTTGATAATCTGGAAAGAATTTTGAAATCAGTTCTTTATGGTTTTCAAATCCAGTAATGGATAATGGAGTATAGCTCTTTTCTTTCAATAAAAATTCTAGACTTTTAACAGTTCCTCTTAATTGAATTCTTCGATCTTTCCAGTTCAAGACCATTCCTTGAACCTTTCCTTCATTATCTAACGCCATATAAATCTTAGTATTTTCTGGATATTGAGCATAATCAACATGGAAAAAAAAATATTCCGCAAAGTTATTTTTAACGTGTTCATAAAAAAGCACTTCATTGTCAGGTATTACTCGAACTGATCTCAATTTCTCATACTCCATAGAATAATCTAAAGATGAAAACAATAAAAATTCGATCTTCCAATATCATTCTAAGTAATTTCAAATTTTAATGTAAACCTTCATAAATTTTTGCTTTTGGAGCCAGTTTTGGAAGAAGATCAAGAAGGGTTTCAAATTCGGAAAGTGTCAATTTGTCAAGCCAATGATTAGGCGCATCATCACCTACTATATTATGTTCAAAAAGATCAAAATATAATCCAATATCATATAATTGTTTTTTCTCTTTAACATATTTTGTTATGTCAGTTAATTTTTCTAAATGATAAAAGCAAAATTCTCTGCGAAATTCGAAAATGTGAGAGATATCTCCCCCACACCAATTAGGATAATCAAATCTGAAAGGGTCAAAAATGATCAGGTGTTTATTAGTAATATATTCATTTAATCTATAGTTTTTTAGAATTTCATCATTATTGGGATAATATTGTTTAATTAATTTATAATATCGTTTATATTTTCTTTGGAGTAAGTCAATTACTCTTACTTCTCTCATCCAAAGTATCTTTTCATCCTTATCTAAAAGTTCTACAATTTCCATTTATAATTCAACTAAATTTATTCTGTTATTAAAATTTTATAATCCAACATTATTTTTCCTGTTATTTAAATCTGTCAATAATCCTATCTAAAACGGAACCTCGGTCATAATAGAAGAAAGGGCAATCTCCATAGCCGAATTTCCTATTAAATCCCCAAAAAACTTCAGCAAAAGAATCTAAATTTGGCTTAAACATTATATACTTTCCTTTTATAGTTCTCTTAGGTTGATAGTCTAATGCATAAAATCGAATTTTTCTCTTAGAATTTAAATAAATATCCACATTTAAATCATAAAAAGAAGCCCCATAATGTTTCATCTCCGCAACTATTTTAACCATATCAGACCAAGCTAAAAACTTTGGTTTACCAAATTTTTTATAATAAATACCCTGTGAGTTTAAAACCATAAAGAAATTTCCAATATAAATCATTTTTAATCCTATTTTACCAGCAATCCAATCAAGAACCATAAGCAAGGGAAATAAAATGAACATTCCTAATATATGCTGAATATTTATATTTTCTGTTAAAAGGATAATACCACATAGAGCCCAATTAACCCCCACAATTATAAATACAATAAATAATCCCACAAAATAATTTATAGGCTTAGTATCACCAGTCAAAACTAATATATCAGTACCGATAATAGGAGTAATCTTCTCATTAAGAGACCTATATTCCCTAAATTGAGGAAATTCTTCATGTACTCTCTCCAATGCATTTTGCTCCTTCTTATTCATACCTAATATTGAAGCAAATTCCTTTCCATCCAAAATTATAAACCTAAAATTGTATATTGAATTTCTAAGTTTCCTACTTCAATATTTGGAAATTAGATATTTAATGGTTTTGTTGAGTACATAAGATTCTATAAGTTCAACTGAAGTTCATTTATTTCATCTATTTATATTTGGTTATACTAGTGAAATTAAAAAAAAAATTAATTTAGGTGAAAAAAGATAACATATCCTCTTAAAATATCAGTAGTGAAGGTTTGTGAACCTAAGGACATTATAGGGAAAGATTTCATTCGAGAATCAGGTAATCCAATTCCAAAATGTGGGTTTTACTCTGAAGGTGACCAATATATTGTCCCAGAGACAGGTGCAATGCCTGAAGGATTTATTTGTGTTCATGCATTTCATGCGATTAATAAATATGTAGAAATTCTTAGGCATGGTGGAACTATTGAAGATTGGACAGGAGAAGATACTATCTTTGGAGTTTGTCCAGATGGCATTCGACCCGTAATATTTAAAATTGAACGAATTAAAGAGTAAAAAATAAGTTTGATGAATAAAAATGAGACCTAAAATAAAAATAACAGTTTTAAAAAAATTCTCTTCAAAAGATGTTTTAGGATATGAATTCAAATTCCCAAATGGATTTATTGTAAAAGATTGTGATATGGTTCAGGAAGGACAAGAATTTATTGTAGAAAATGAATTAACAATGCCAGAAGGGTTCTGTCGGTGGGCAT
>JBHLNK010000120.1:0-7669 GCA_048941625.1 Promethearchaeota archaeon
TAATTATGAGGATTTTCAGTAAAGTTATTTCCATAATTATCTATAAAGATAAATTCTTCTAGATTTTTTCTAGGGGGTCTCTGTTTTTCACCTAATTTCATAGCATCAGAAAGTACAGGATTTATTTCTTTTGAGTGTTTTCCAATAATAACAAGGGTAATTAGTCTCATTTCCTTTGGTATCTGTAAGATTTCTTTTGCTTGATCTTCTTTGAAACCCGCTATAGGATGAGCAATTAAACCCAATTCTGTAGCTCGTAAAATTAAAAAAGCAGTTGCCATCCCTGTGTCAAATAAATAATAAAGACGTTCTTTTAGGATGCAATCATTCTCTGGTTTACTGAAGACAGCTACAATCATTGAAGCGTTTTCAACCCATTTATTACCATCTGAAAGAACTTTAAATAATTTATTTAAATATTCTTTATCCTTTACAAAAATAAATCTCCAAGGTTGTTGATTGGCACATGATGGGGTAATTTTTACGATTTCAGCTAAATCTTTGATTAAATCATCTTTGATTGGAACTGGATCAAGTGATCGATAAGCCCTTCTTTTCTTTATTGTCTCTTTAACATCCATAATTCTTTAATTAAAATTTTTTTGATAAAATAGAATAGAAAAAATTTATTTTTTTAATTCTGTTAAGACTTTTTGTACCTCTTCTGGATGCCCATTAACAGAAACCTTAGGCCATATATAAGCTATTTTTCCTTTAGGATCTATTAGAAATGTACTTCGAACAACACCCATATATTCTTTTCCTCTAAATTTTTTCTTAGCCCATTTACCATATTCTTTAATGACTTTTTTATTTATATCACTGAGCAGTATAATGTTTAGATTTTTCTTTTCAATAAATTTAGCATGAGATTCTGGACTATCAGGACTTATTCCAATAACAACAGCCTTTAATTTTTCTAGTTTTGGTAAAATTCCCGTAAATCCTATTGCTTCAGTAGTACAACTTGGGGTATTATCTTTTGGGTAAAAATAGAGTACAACATATTTTCCCTTGTAGTCATCCAAACACACTTCATTATTATCTTTGTCAGGAAGACAAAACTTAGGAGCGTTTCCTCCAATCTTTAACTCGATTATTTGTTCAGTCATATTTGGTTCATTATATTTGATTTAATGGAGTATTCATTACTTAATATTATTAATTTAAAATAATTACATAGAATTATCAATATTCGCATTATGAAGTATTAAAAAGAAATAAAAAGAGTTTAAAAAATGAAAAATATTCAAGATTTTAATTAATAATTTATAAAATTAATTATTCTATTAATCAATCAAAAGTTCTGAGAAGAAAAGAATTAAATGGAACCCTATTGTAAAAATGGGATTGATACAATAAAAAGCTAAAATAATTCTGATTATCTATGATAAAAATTCAAATCAAAATAATATTTAAAGCAATTAAGGATCATTCCTAAACGGATGTCGTGCATTTTCCATATTTTTTATTCCATCAGACACAGATGGTAAACCTTCCATTGCTTTTCTGATTGCATTTCGAGTTGCTTTATAGTTATTAATAAATATCCTCTTTCTGGCACTGGCACTTGGATGAACAAAGACATTCACAATTAGAACGATACTATTAGCTAATTCTTTTGGAAGAATTCCATCTTCAACACATTGCATAACAGCTTTAGCAATAGCAGCTTGGGCAGGTCCATAAGTAAGGCTAGCATGACGAAGAGAAGTTGGGCGTACTGTAGGAATCATAATTGTTGGGGGTTTAACTTGCATATTAGGTTCAAGTATTACTTGAAGCCCTTCCCGCCCTTCTTCTGGATTAGTTAAAGCTTGAGCATAAGCGTTTCCAACAGGTCCATTTTTTTTGCCAATAAGAAGATCAATATGAGCGAGTTCTGCACGATCACCTACTAGAGATTCCCCTACTTTTAATTCAAAATCAGAAATTTTTTGTGGAGTAATACCAACAGCATAAAAACGACTCTTAAGTGGTTTGTCTTCAATTTTAAATTGGATTTCTGACTTCTTAATAAATCCTAATTTTTCAAGCTCAACCCGCAACTCATCTTTAATCTCATAAGAGAGTGAGTCTCCTAGTACAAGGGGTTGACGTGTAGTCCCTACTGGAATTTTCATCATATTCAAACATGATTTTACTCCTAATGCTCCAGAATTAATTAAAAGTCTTGCTAATTTTTGCACTTTTTTTTGAAGAACTTGCGCTTCTTCTAATCTATTATTTTTTATATTATTATAGATTTCAATCCATATTTTTGGAATAACATTAGCTGAACCTAATATACATCCTGCTGCACCTCCAGCTAAAGCTCCTAAAACATTTTCATCCCATCCTATCAAAACAGAAATTTTATCACTGACTTTTTCCAATAATGCTGAAAAGTATTTATAATCACCACTAGAATCCTTTATTCCCACAATATTATCTATATCAACTAAATCTTCAACAACAGTCCAAGGTAGTTCTACTCCCGTACAAGCAGGAATATTATATAAAAGTATAGGAATATCTGTCTTTTCAGCGATAGTAAAATAGTGATCATATAATCCTTTTGCTTTTGGTTTTAAATAATAAGGTGTAACAATAAGTACTGCATCTACTCCAATATCTGTCGCAGCTTTTGTAGCATCTATTACTAATTTCGTTCCAGTTTCACCTGTTCCAGCTATAACTGGAACTCTACCGTTTGTCTCATCTACTACGATATCTATTACCTTCAAACGTTCTTCAAATTTCATATTCACAAATTCACCCGTAGTACCAACAGGAACCAAACCAGATACTCCTTCTTCTATGAGATGATTTACTAAATTCCTTAAGTTTTCTTCATTTATCGATTCATCATCCTTATTGAATGGTGTTACTAACGCAGGCATCACACCTGTAGGACGGAAATCAAATTTTCCCATATTTTGATCAACTCATTTCTAATTATTTCTATTTATGAAGATTTCGAGCGGCAATTATATCGATGCCGTTCTCAATTAACATTTTAGCTGTAGTATTAACAGCAATATATCGATCAAGGTGATTTTGACGCAAATAGTTCCAATGACCAGAATCAATAATTTCTTGTTTTTCTCTAAAATAATCTAAGATATCTGTGGGGTGATCTCTATTTTTATCAGTTTCTACATCACCACCTTCATGTTTGGCACTGACATTTTTTACCTTCTTAACTACTTCCAATAATTCCTCTCTTCTATCATATGGTTGTCGTACAATACTTTTTTGCGTTTCAATTACGTGATGCTCTAATCTCACAACATCTTCAAAGTCTAATTCTTTCCGGACATAAGCAGAAAGTTCAATTGTTTCATTGTTAACTGAATTGGCAAGATTAAAACCAATTAATGGACTTGTTCCATCTTCTCTAGCGAATAATTTAGCAGTTAAAAGTGTCCATAAGCAAGAATAAGGATTATCATTTCCCATATATACTGAAATCTTAAATTCATTATCTATTCCAAGTTTATGTATAAAATAGCCAAGAAGGACAGTACCAGGATTTATATTTAAAACTTGCTTAATTCCATAATTAGTATAATAATAAAGATATTCATCAAGCCATTTTAGTGCAAAATCATTAGGTTGCCCTATTCCTCCAAAATAACCAGTTATGGTTTCGGGTCCACCAAGATGTACATTTATTGGTAATCCATCAGGACCAGGAACAGTTCCTTTTGTATCTAATGTTTCTACATAGGTAGCTCCAATAACTTGCATAGAAGCAGCCATAGCTAATAGATCACCATCTTCTTCTTGCTCTTTCATTTTCCTTACTCGAATAATTCTTGCAGGAATTAGATTTTGATCCTTAATAGCAGCTTTAACAATATCTATGAAAAATGGAAAATATTGACATGCTGAAAGTTCTAAAGTAACTGCAAAATCAGTATTAAATATTATTTCTGAATATTTATCTCCCAGAATTTTATTCTTATAATCAGGTAGGCTTATAAATGCATTTCTTTCTTTTTGTTCAATCAACCATTCAATATCCTTAACATAATCTGGATTTTTATTTTTTAATTTATTTAATAAATTATCTAATTGGCTTGCTTCATTTGCTTTTTTGTTTATTTCATCAACTCCACCATGTTTATCGATTACTTCGAATACATTATTAATTAATTCATTATTTTCATCGGAAAGGAACTTATTTACAACTTCTAAAGCTTTATTAGATATAATTATTTTTTTCCTTAATTCTCTCATTTTTAATAAATCTCTTTTGAAAAATCATAGTTTTAATTCTATTTTCTGATTGTTATAAATTTTTCTTAGGATTAATTTTTAGTTATTATGATTTGAAAGTATCGGAAAATTTTAGAAGACAAGTTGGAGCCGTTAAGACAGTCAAATTTTAATTATTAAAGGAATGAAACTTAAAATCCAGAAATTTTCTTATTTAATAATTTATTGAAAAAGTAAACTAAGAAAAAAAACCATGTAGAATTATATTTTGAAGATAAAACATATATTAGTTTATTCTTATTATGAATAGTGATAAATTATTAAAGAAAAATATAAATAAATTTACTGTGTAAATTTAAATAATAAAAAAATAATATTAGAATTATGGTAGTTCAAGATTTTAAAATCACTCCTCTTCAAGGGATTCCTACAGAGAGAGTTCGAAAAATTAGAGATAAAATGTTGTCCCAACCCTTCGAATATGATCTTGAACGAGCTCGATGCTATTCAAGGATTTGGAAACAGATGGAAGATGCTCATCCCTACATTAAAAAAGCCAAAGCATTAGAAGAATTCTTACATTCTCTTCCTATAAGGATTGGTGGCGATGAGATTCTTGTAGGAGTAAAATCAAGTAAAATCAGAGCTGATCCTTTTGAAATAGAACTTGGAAGGCATGTTCGAACTTACGATTTTCTTTTAGATGATTCAATAGATGAAAAAGCTAAAGAATATTTCCGTAGGCATAATCCTATCCTTAGGCGTTATGTCCCTTTTACAGAACAAGAGTTAAACGAGCTGAAGAATGATATTATCCCTGTTTGGAAAGGAAAGACATTAGCTGACCGAAAAGAAGAACTCTGGAAGGAAGCAGGCTTATTTAAGGAGAAAAAGAGTTTTATGGAACGAGCTATGAATTGGATCAATCCATTTTATGCGGAAATGCAAGGTCATACCATTCCAGGTTATAAACGAGTTCTTAAAATGGGATTTAAGGGAATAGAAAAGAGAGCTACAGAAGAAGTTGAAAAACTTAAAAAAAATGATGAAGATTACGAAAATCGTAAGACTTTCTATGAAGCAGCTCAGATTTGTGCAAAAGCAGTTTGTGATTATTCCAATCGTTACGCAGAGCTAGCAATGAAAATGGCTGAAAACGCATCAGAACATAGAAAAGCAGAACTTTTAGATATTGCTGAACGTACAAGACGAGTACCAGCCCTCCCACCAAGAACATTCATGGAAGCACTTCAATCGGTATGGATGACTAATGTCGTTATGGAAATGAGCTACGGTGAGGGTAATATTTTTTCTCAAGGACGAGTAGATCAATATCTTTACCCCTATTATGCCGCTGATTTAGCCGAAGGACGTATTACATATGAAGAAGCTTTAGAAGCTATTGAAGAATATTTAGTCAAACTTGCTTCTGTTGTTATCGCAGGACAGAATAATATAACTATTGGAGGATTAGATAATGATGGAAATGATGCTACTAATGACGTTTCATACATGTTTCTTGAGGCTATTGCAAATGTAAAAAGTCTATTGAACACGTTATCAATACGAATCTCTTCCAAAACACCTCGCGATTTTGTGAAAAGAACTATTGAAGCATTTAAATATACAGGTGGAATGGGTATCCATAATGATGAAATTTTAGTACCACAACTTCAAAAAGATGGTTATTCTTTAGAAGATGCCCGTGACTATTCACTGGTAGGGTGTGTGGAACCCCATGGTACTGGTAATGATTTTTCCTATACGGCAGGCAATGGGGTTCGGTTGTCAATCGTTTTACATTTGGCTTTAAATGAGGGACGAATTCTTATGGCAGGGAACCGTCAATTTGGAGCAAAAACTCCTGATCCAAGTACATTTAAAACTTTTGAAGATGTGAAACAGGCTTTTGTCGATCAGCTTTCCTTTGGAGTGGATTTAGTTGTGAAAAAGGCAGAATTAAAAGATCAAGCTTATGCAGAAGTATCTCCTTCTCCATTGCTTTCATCTACAATAGAGGGATGTCTAGAGAGTGGAAAAGATGTAACTCGAAATGGAGCACGTTATAATAATAATCCTATTGGCTGTCAAGCATTAGCCACTGTAACTAATTCACTAGCAGCAATTCGCTGGGCAGTATTCGAAGAAAAATTAGTGACAATGGGAGAATTAGCTAAACATCTCAGTAATAATTTCAAGGGAGCAGATAAACTTAAAGAAATATTAAGAAACAAGGCTCCAAAATATGGTAATGGTGATGAAAAAACAGATGAGCTAGCAAAATGGGTTGCGAATACTCTATGTAACATTGTAAGAAAATATCCTGCTAGAGGTGGTGCTGGTATTTATCGCCCATGTCTTGTATCTTCTGGACTTAATATTCTTGAAGGTAGAATGTTAGGGGCGACTCCCGATGGAAGATTATCTGGCGAAGCTGTATCTAATGGTATATCCCCTGCAAATGGAACAGAGAAAAATGGGCTTACTATGACGCTCCGATCAGTAGCTTTTGCAACAAAAGATGCTCTCCTAACCGATGGTGCAACAATGAACATAAGAATCAATCCCAGTTTAATAGAAACAGATGAGGGTGTAGATAAATTAACTTCTATTGTAGAAGCTTATTTAGAATTAGGGGGAAGAGAACTTCAAATTAATCCAGTAAGTTCAGAAACACTAAAAGACGCCCAAGCTCATCCAGAAAAGTATCCTGATTTATCAGTTAAAGTTACAGGTTATTCCGCTCGTTTTATAGAAGTAGGCAGAAGTCTTCAGAATGATATCATCGCCCGAACAGTTTTTAATGAGTTATAAAGTATGTTTTAAATTTAATTTTTAAAATAACTCTTTTTTTTTTATTACTCCAAGATTTAGGAGGATAATATTCAAAGTAATATTCATGTAATGCACTATATATGAAATAAATTGTTTATTTCATTATAAAGAATCATTTTCTTCCAGTTTTCCAGTTAAACCAGACTATTTTATATTTTTTACTCATGTGTCTTTATCAAAATATAATAGGGTTGACCATAAATTTAATACAAGATTTATTATATTATAACTTTAATTCTAAATTGCCCAAAACTTATAAAAAGGTACTTGATTTTTCTTTAGAAATAAATATGAATAAGGTGTTCAAAATATATAAACATAGTGTCTCTATATTAGGAACTGGTTTTATTGGATTGTGTTCAGCAGCTTGCTTCGCGGATAAAGATATTAAAGTTTTAGCATCAACTCATAATGAGAAAAAAGCAAATATGATTAATGAGGGGGTGGCTCCATTTTTCGAAGCGGGTCTTCAAGAAATGATGAATAAGATTATTTTTAGATTATAAATCGTTAAAATCTAAATAGGAAATTAATCATTTAAACTCTATGGATAAATCTACATAAGAATCTTCTTTTTTGTCTGATATGTGAATTTGTTCGATATTACATTTAATTGGTACCCCTAGATCAG
>JBHLNK010000121.1:0-7535 GCA_048941625.1 Promethearchaeota archaeon
ACCAGATGAAACAGCCCAATATGCAACGTTAAGTAGTTCATATTATTGCGTAAAACTAATTTCTTTAATAGATCCTAACGAATTGAATGAAGATTCGACAATTTCATGGATTTTAACACTTCAAAATTTTAAGGATGGTGGATTTTCAGAAAATACTGATGGGTATGAACAAAAGAAATCATCAATTATAGCTTCATATTTTGCATTTAAAACCTTAAAAATAATAAATCCCTCTCTCTCTAGTTTAAGCAATGATGTCTGGAACGTGGAGTTTGATTATTGGATTTTAGGTATAATTCTCATATTTGTAGCAATCCTCATCAGTATAATTGTATTTATCTGGCGAAAAAGAAGATTATAAAGCTATTCCATTCTTTATTATGAATATATTACTTTAAATATTTCATATCAACAATAATTCTAATTTCTATTTAGTTATCAAAAGGATCATAAAGATCATTATGGAAGATAAAATATTAGATGGAAAAAAATTAGCAGATAAATTAAATGCTGAACTTAAAGAAAAAATTACAAAAGCTGTAAAAAAAACAGGTATTATCCCAAAATTAATAACGATTTTAGTAGGTATGGATAGTGCTTCAAAAACTTATGTTAATATCAAACATAAAACATGTCAAGAAGTAGGAATAGAATCGAAAATAATAGAATTAGATGAAAATATATCAAAAGAAGAATTAATGGATGAAATAAATAAAGCTAATAATGATCCTACTACTCATGCTATCCTACTGCAATTACCTTTACCTAAGAAATTAAGAGAATTTACTCCCATTTTTCTGGAAGAAATCTCATCATCTAAGGATGCTGATGGTTTACATCCATTTAATCGTGGAAAACTCTTTGATTACAATGAAGAACTAGCAGCTTGTACTCCTAAAGGGATAATAAAATTATTAGAATATTATGATATAGAAATTAAGGGAAAAGATGTAGTTATAATAAATCGATCAAATTTGGTTGGAAAACCCTTGATTTTTATGTTGTTAAAAAGAAACGCAACTGTTACAATCTGTCATACATCTACAAAAGATATTAATGAATACATTCGGAAGGCAGATATCCTGATAACTGCTGTAAGACAACCAAATTTCATTACTAGGGATAAAATCAAGGAAGGAGTAATTGTAATTGATGTTAGTACAAATCGAGTTGAAGGAAAATTATGTGGTGATTCAGATTTTGAAAATATTATAGAAAAATGCCAAAAAATAACTCCTGTTCCAGGAGGAATAGGACCAATGACAGTCGCAATGCTTTGCGATAATACATTCTCTGCCTATAAGAAACAGATGAAACTTTCTTAGTATTAATATTATAATTAAATCTTACCTAAAATTTAACTAAAAAGTTAGTATTTCAAATAAAAAACAGTTAAAATTATATTAGATAAAGATTTTAAAAAAAAAAGAAATATAAACTATGAATATTACTATAAAAAAGATAATCTAACTAAATTAATATTTTTGAATCAGTAAATAAATCCTTTTGAAAGATGGCAATTTTAGAAATTGGAATTAATCTTGGCATGAGAAACTTAGTTGAGATTAAATACTATACATCTTCGGATAATGTCTTGGATCCAAACTTGCGTGCTGGCTTTTTAACAGCACTTGAAAGTTTCACTAGTGAAGTCTTCGGTGATGATATAAATGTGATCAGTCTTGCGAGTTTTAAATTAGTATGTTATTGCGAAATGATTTCTTTACCTACTGACGATTTAAATAATAAACAACCTTTATTATCATATGCCATAATAGAAAAAGGAACAGATGCCTCAGTAGTAAAGGAACAGTTGAATCAAATTATCACATACTTTCTCAATCGATATCCATTAAATGATATATTCTCAAAAAAACCTAAATATTTTAGACAATTTGAGCAAAGAATTAATGAGATTTTAGGAGATTTAAGATTAAAAACTGAGGATAGATTTCGTTCTTTATTTTAAATAAATTATCTAGTGTTTAATTTGAGTTCCAATTTACCACCTTTAGCTAAAGCAAAGTATCAAGAGTATTTAGATGCTGGAGCTTTAGAAGAACGAATTAAAAAGTTAGAGGAATTTTTATCATTAGTTCCTAAACATAAAGCTACAGAAAAGATAGTTGCGCTCAATAAATCACGCTTAGCAAAGATGAAGCGTGAATTAGATGATCGTAAACAAAAACAAAAAAGTACACAGAAAATAGTCAGTCCTTTTTCAATAAAAAAAGAGGGAATTCAAGTAATATTAATTAGTAGTTTCCAAACACCAGGAGTTGGAAAAACGTCAATCTTAAACTATCTAACAGGGGCTGCGAAAGAGAATATTGGAAAATTTACAGCATTACCAGAAATTGGAATATACCAATTCCAGAAAATCCGGTTTCAAATAGTCGAAATGCCTTCTATTATGGAAGGTGCATCTGATGGAGTCGGAAATGGAAAAGAGATTCTTTCACAACTTAGAGCAGCAGACTTATTATGTTTTTGCATAGATTTATCAAGAAATATTGAAGAACAGATGGATTTATTGCTAAATGAATTATCTAAGGCCGATATTCGAATTAACCAATCACCACCCCCTCTAACAATTGAAAAAACTGGTGCTAACAAGATACAGGTTCTCTACTTAACTAAAGAAGCCAAAGAAATTGAAGGATTGGAAGATTTTACGGATCAAATAAAAGAAATTGTATATGAAAATGGAATTCGTAATGGAATTGTAAAAATTTATGGTGAGATCAATCTTGATAACATTATAGACGCATTAACTCCTTCTGTTGTATACAAGAAAGTAATAATATTAGGAACTAAGGGAGATTTATCTCATACTCAAGAGGTCTTTAAAAATTTAGAAAGTAACTATAAAGATAAATTTCCTATAATCATTGGTACAAGTTATCAGAAGGAAAACTTTCCTAGAGATTTTGGTGAAGTTATATTAAAATTCTTGAAGAAAATCAGGATCTATACTATGAGTGGTGGAATTATTGCTCAACAACCATTAATAATGGATGAGATTTCTACTGTTAAAGATGTAGCACTAAAAGTTCATAGAAGCTTTTATGAAGCTTTCGACCATGCTATAGTTATAAGAGAAGGAGAACGGCAGAAACGTAAGAAGGTTGGATTAGATTATATTTTAAAAGATTTTGACGTAATAGAAATCCATATATCCTAATACTTGATATTATCTATTAAATTAGGGATCATATCTATCTCTCTAATATAGTCTACATCTAAATTAGACATCCCTTTTGCAATATTTTTAATACTTTCCAGACTATAGATTAAGTTCTCCAAATAGTCAATAAGATCTCCTTTAAAAACTAATATCTTATATTCTTCAATCAAATAATTAGAAATTTCTTCAATTGTCATTTTATCTTTAACTCGTAAATTTAATATTAATTTTTCCAGATTTACTCTCCCACAATCGCAATATGGATTATCTTTACATGTACAATTAAATATTTCACTTGTCAATTTAATAATAAAATTAATAAAATCATGTGAGAATGCTTTTCTTTTTTTCACATAATCTGCATTCATCAAGGATAGAACACTGGCACTGAATAAATTATTAGAAAAATATTTCATATTAACATTTTTTGATAAATCTGCAACAATATTTTTAGATAAATAAACATTTCTAAGTATTTCTATGTTTAAAGCAATGTCTAAAGGACTTTTCAATTTACTTTGTAATAAGTTAATTATTTCAAGACTATCATTAACAGATAAAAAAGAATTGGCAACAGCTCTTCCTAGACGTGTTATTTTAATCTTTAAATCTTCTTTAATTCGTAATAATTTAAAAGATATTAATTTCTTCAAAATTTCTTCCAAATCAAAATGATTATTAATAAGATAGTCATAAAAATCAAAAATATTTTCTTTTGAAATCCATTCATTGAACATAGCAATAAACGCAAGAATTTCTGTTTGAGATTTATTTTCGTCAGGAATAAGCTCATAATCTTTAATTTTTCCATTTAACAATTTTATTGCGATATTTTCTTCAGTAATCTTCATTTTAGGAGAATATACTTTCCCAGGCTCAACAAGTATATAAGCTAAACCTTTTTCGTGTTTTTTTAGTCTTCCTGATCTTCCAATCATCTGTTCAAATTCAGCAACAGATAACCAATTGATACCCATCGCTAAAGACTCAAAAATAACTTGACTTGCTGGAAGATCCACCCCTGCCGCTAAGGCTGCAGTTGCTACAACTCCCATTATTTTCTGAGTTTTAAAGTTTTCTTCAATTAATTTCCTTTCCTCATTTGTTAATCCTGAATGATAGGCAGATACATTAAGATTTTTATTTTGTAGATATGATGATATTGATTCGCACTTTTTCCGAGTATTTGTAAAGACTATTGATTGACCTTTAAATCCAAATATGGATTTTGTAGAAAAAGCAGCTCTAATTAATTTAGAAATATATTTGTGCTTTTGAGTTTCGTTTAGACATAGTAAAAGATGGCGTTCAACTGGAACTGGACGATTATCATATTTAATTAATTTGCAGTTTAATTTCTTTGATAATAACTCTGGTTCTCCTAAGGTTGCGCTTAAATATAGAAATTGAGAATCAAATTGTGTTTTTAATCTGGATATTAAACCATCTAATATAAATCCCCTTTCTGGATCTATTAATGTTTGAATTTCATCAATAATTATAGTACCAATATTTCCTAATAGCTCTGTATTACCACTTCTTAAAATATAATCAATAGCTTCATAAGTTGCAATAACCACATGAGCATCGACTAAATCTTTAATATTATCCTCCTCTTTTTTTCCAAATAAAGATTCACCAACTCTCTTTATTACCTTCAAATCAATTGACTTATATTTTTTTTTAAATTCTTCTGTTCTTATATTGGCTAAAGCCACAATTGGTACCAAATATAGCATTTTAGCCTCTCTGTTATTTAAAACTTTTGATATTCCTGCCAACTCTCCTACTAGGGTTTTACCACCGCTTGTAGGTGCCATGATTAATTGATTAGTTCTTTCTCTTAGCAACCCTTTCTCAATAGAAATAGCTTGTATTGGCAAGAGAACAGTTAAATTTAACTTTTTTAATATTTCTTTAAACACAGGAGCGATCGTTAGATCATCTATTTTTTGATTTAGATATTTCTTACTAATTGGAGGTTTTCTTTCAATATCATAAAGGGTTATTTCACTAGCCTTTACAGGATCAAAATCCGTCTTAAAAACATCTATTATCTTTTTGATATCTTTGAATTTAAGAATCATATGCATCAAAAAATTTTTTAACTTGGGACTAATTTTATCTTTAGAAATCATCCCAGTTAACTTAATTCTACTCACAACAATATCATAAGAGCATTCAGAACAAATAATTTGATTTCTTAAAGATTTAATTTGAATGTTTCTATTTAGTAATGTAAACTTCTTTTTATCTAAACATGTATCACATATAGTTAAATTAATTATTTTATCTTTATCAAATTGAAAACTGTTCAACATCTCTTTAGCTGCCAAAACATCTTCAGCTATAGTTTGATCTGAAAAAGCAATAAATTTATTCTTATCCGAAATGATAAATTTCCTAAGTAAACGTGGATCAATTGGTTGTATGTTTCCATTGTTCTCAATTTTATTAAAATTGAGAGGTTTCATCTTATTTTTAAAATCCAAACCAATTATTACTGTACCCTTAAAGAATGGTTCATTTATATACTTAAATGTAAATCCTTTTTTCTTAAATGATTTCAGGTAAAAGAAATTTACATTGAAAAGCATTTCTTTTCTATGTTCACGATTTCTATCTAAAACAATGAAATAATTTCTTGAAGGAACACTCAATTTGAATACATTTATGGATAATAATAAATTAGTATGAAAACCAACAATTCAATTTTACTATATAATAAAAAAACCTAAAATCATTTGAGTAGAAATATAGAAAAAGGATTATAAAAAATATATTATAAATCAAAACCCGAAAACTTGTTTAATTTTGTCATAGACTTCTTTTATCTGCTTAAGTTTTGCCTCATCACCCTGATTAATAAAATGGGCAATCCAATCAGCTAAACCATTATTTTTAATCCATTCAAGAAAGTATTCAACAGATTGACGTTCTTCAGCGGACATTTTTTATTATACTTTTCTGTTATATTTATTTTTATTTTTAATTTACTACTATATAAAGATTATAAATCATTCTATTTTATATTTTTATAATTCCAAATCAATTTAATTTCTTATATATAATATAAAAATAAATTTTTGAAATGATATAAAATGTCAGTAAGAATAAAAACTCCAAATTTAGATGAAATCTTTGAAAAATGGAAGCAGAAAGCAGCAAGAACAGATAAAAAAAAGATGGAAAAGCAGTTTGGAACGAAAGGTGCAGTTTTTTCTTTAGATGCTATAAGTGCAGCGGAATATGTTAAGGATACGCTGAAAGAAGCAGCTATTTATTTTGCTGTAAAAAAATCCCTTGGTCCTGCTCCAAAAGGGAAAGAAGAAAATCTTGTAATGGCTCCTAGAGTTGTCAAAGAGCAATATTATTCCTTCAAAGGAGCAGGTAATGTTAATAAGGAGAATTGGAAAGGTGATGAAAAAGTACCTCATTATGAATCAATTCAAGCGGTCCCTTGCAAGAATTGTAGGGGTAAGGGGTATATAGAGAATAAATGCAAAACGTGTAAAGGAACTGGAAAAATAGAGGAAACACTTACAGTATTAGTTGGAGAAGAGCAAAAGAAGGAAAAAAAAATCTTTTCTTATCCCTGTGGTGCCTGTTATGGAACTAGTAATCGATCAGAACCATGTAAGGAGTGTGGTGGTCATAAAAATATGTATAAATACGAGGTTCTCCCTGTTCCTTTCAAAACGGTAATTACTGGAGTTCCTATATTGCATAGTAGTGCTCAAACCAGATATGAGAAGCAAATAGGTGATGATCTTCATAAAATGATTGAAGATGTCGAAGGGATTAGATTTAGTGATTTTAAAGAATTAGAGTCGAAAGTCGAGCCTTCCTTAGGATATATGAATAAAAATATTAGTAAAACTGTTGGAGCTGCGAGAAGCGATTATAAAAATTATGAGAAAGATAAAGATGCTCAAATAACATCTCAAATTTACTTATTTCCAATGATTCAAATGTTTTGCGAAACGAAACGTGGTAGTAAATTTGAGATATATTCCCTTGGCTCTGGAAATAAATTTATGATTTATTCGAATTTCTAAACATTTTTATAATATTTTTTTTATCAAAATCATTTTTTTTAATTACTTATTCTATAATTTATCCTAATCTAAGTGCTTAATTGGTAATTAGAATTAAATTATTACACTTTTTTTAAAACAACTCAAAAAAAAGGGATTAAAATTAATAATTACACTGAGATTTCTCTTTTTTTCAAGCTTATTAAACCAAATGTTAAAAGTATACAGGCAATCAAAAGCCATATTAATAAAGAAGAGATTGGTAGATAATAATTTGTTTTTTCATAACCACCAAGATTTATATTTTGGTC
>JBHLNK010000038.1:0-32514 GCA_048941625.1 Promethearchaeota archaeon
CCATTGCGACTTTAGATGGTGAAACAGTAGCTGCAATGTATAATGGATCCTCATATGGCAAAGGTAGTATTATAGCTTTTGGTGATTCTCATTGGATGTATGATAGTTACTATTCTTCAAATTTTAACCAAGATCATTCAAATCTCTTAAAAAATTTAATGGAATTCTTACTCCCAAATGAGGAAATAGCAATTAATATCGATTTAATAGGAGAAAGTACATCAGAATCTACAATAGATTTGTACGTTTATTTAAAAAATCAATCTACCGAAGCTCCTATAAAATCTACTGATTATACTGATTTAGAAGTTATAGTTAAAAATACAACTTTTTCCTCATCAATCATTTTAAATACGACATATTCAGATAAGGGGATTTATTATAATTCTACATTTAATTTACCTTATCCAAAACCTTCACCTTATACTGTTGAGGTAAATCTAACAATTGGAAGTATTATATTTAATAAGGAAACTAAAATTCTTTATTTTGATCCCAATGATATACCAGTAATTGTAAGTTTAGCTAGTGATGATGAATTAATATCAAGATTTACAGGGGCATCGACAAATTTAGAAGCTGAATTGGATAATCCTACTTATGATGACATAAAAGGATACCTCTCTATATACTCATATTCCTTCTACAATATGAAAAAATCAGTAAACAAGACATTGACTTTTACACATAGCACTATGAACATTTATTCTTATAATTTTGATCCTGATGTGACTGATCCCTCTGGATATGCTATTTATTACATAATTCCTGTAAATTCATCCTATATTAACCCCAACTCACCTCGTTCTGTATTTGAAATTATTAACTACGCTCCTGAAATTTTGAAAGCAACATCAAAATTCAATTTTGGAGGATATTCTGATATTTATTTTGATGAAACTGAATCAAATGGAGGATCTTATCTTTTTCCGGCAACCCAAGGAGACATTTTTAATTTCGAAGTGGATGTAAGAGACGGTGTAAGTTATGAAGATCAAATCTCTGATATGAGATTATTTGTAAACATTTTTACTTGTTCTGTAACTGAAGATGGATATATCATCTTGATTTATCCACAAACTATTAAAGTAGCTGAGTTAACTTATGAAATATCCTTGGATAAGTTTACAGGGTCTTTTACAATCCCGGATTCAATATCATACCAAACCCTATCTGGGGTTAAATCAGTTTCTACTGCATCTGAATTTGACATCGATACTAATCAAGGATATTTAAATGTTCTTTATCTAACTCTATATGATAGTGAGGGTGGTATCGATGATTTTATCATCATTCTTCAAATATCGCCTCGTCCTATAGATCTATCATTAATAATAATAATCGTAGTTTCAGTAATTGCCTTGACTGCTATAATAACCATTTTTGTTTATTATGCTAGAAGAAAGAAGTACCCAAAAACCTCTCGATATCAACCAAAGTTTGAGGATTATACTTATCAACCAGTATACGATCAACAAGAAGAAACATATGTAACTCCACAAACACCACCTTCATTAGGACCAACATTATATTGTCCATTTTGCGGAGGATTTATTTCTACCCCTAAGAAATTTTGTCCCCACTGTGGTGAATCTGTTGAATTTTTAGGAGAATAGAGCTATAATAAATAAGTTATAATCTTTTTTTTTTATCTTTCTAATATTAAAACATCACCATCTTGAGTTCCTATATAAGCCTTAGACGCTAAACCAATAAATAAGCCTGTATCTACTACTCCAGGGATATTTAATAATTTTTGATTTAAATCCACAGGATTGTTTATTTTTCCAAAATTTACATCGATAATAAAATTACCGTTATCCGTGATTAAAGGCCCACTTTTTGATTTTGCCATCCTAAGTACTGGATTTCCCCCTAACTTTTTTAATTTATTCATAATTGGATAATATGACATTGGAATAACTTCAACAGGAACCCCCTTATTCCAATTAGTTCCCAATGTATCTGAATTTTTCCTAAAATCCGCTATAATGATTATCAATTTTGAATTGGAAGCAATTATTTTCTCTTGTACTAAACATCCTCCCCCACCTTTAATTAAATTAAGATCTTTATCTATTTCATCAGCCCCATCAAAGTCTATATCAATTTCAGGGTATTGTTCTAATGACCCTAATTCTAAACCATTCTCAATTATTAATTGATATGCTTGAAACGAACTTGGAATACATTTATTATTCAAGTTTTTTTTTTTGTTTAATTCTCCTAATCTCTCCACAGCGTACACAATAGTTGATCCACTACCAATACCAATAATCATATTCTCTTTGATATTCTCTTCTACAGCTTTGATAGCTGCATTCTTTTTACCTTGCTCTATTAAATTTTCCGTCAACTTATTCACAATTAATTTATTTTTTTAATAAATTTAGGATTCTAATTGCTAATAATGCGGCATTATCTCCCCTATCAATTCCAACACATGCAACTGGAACTCCTGGAGGCATTTGAACGATTGACAGCAAAGCATCCAATCCCCCTAATTTACTACTTACAGGTACTCCTATAACAGGTGCATCAGTCTTTGAAGCGATTACCCCTGGTAAGGCTGCTGAGAGTCCTGCTACAGCAATATATATTTGAGATTTACATGTTCTTAAATATTCATCTAATCTTTCTGGATTACGATGTGCTGATATAATTTGAAGATCATATTCAATATTATTTTCTTTAAGAACTTTTTCTGCTTTTTTATAGATTTCCTCATCTGAGGTGCTTCCAGCAATTATCGATACTAGAGACATATTTTATCTAAAATTTCTCTGAATAAAAATAATTCTAGTTGTATCTTAATAGTACTACTTAATTTTTTCAAAACATTCTCAATACTTACGTAAAAACTACCTTATTTTATCAAAAACTTTAATATTTTTTTAAACTTCAAAATAGTAGTATTAAAATAATATCGATCAAAAAATGCAAAATTAATGTTAAAATAGGTGTTATTAAAAAATGGAATTAAAAGAAGTATGGTTGATTGATTACGCTCGGACAGCGTTTTCTCGTTCAAGACCAAAACAACCAGAAAGAGATGTTTTTGGCGAGATTCGTGGTGATGAACTATTAGCTAAATTACTTATGAAATTTTTTGACGGGAAACTTGCCGATAAAGGAATAAAAAAGGAAGAGATTGATGAATTTACTGTTGGTACAGCAATGGGGGTATATGAAGCTTGGACATATGGAGGAAGACTTCCATTATTTCTTGCTAATTTTCCTGAACATGTTCCTGCTATTTTCACTGATCGTCAATGTGGTTCTGCTGGAACAGGAACTCATGTTGGCATCATGGAGATTATGACAGGCAATAGTAAAATCTGTTTGGCAGGAGGTGTAGAACATATGACCAGAATACCTATGCAAAATGATTGGATCCGCCCCAACCTAGCAATGATTAATAAAAAGAGTGAATGGTATAGACCACAATACGATTTGATGACTACAATTAATATGATTCAAACAGCACAAAAACTTTATGAGCAAGAAATACCTGCTTTCACAAAAGAAGATTTGGATAAATTTGGAGTTAGAAGTCATAATTTAACAGTAGAAAACCAAGAAAAAGATTGGTTTAAAGGTGAAATCATTCCTATAGAAGGTCATGCTGAAGGAAATGTTGAAGAACCACTTATGGTTGATAAAGATATGGCTGCAAGAAAATCTAACTTAGAAGGAGTTGCTAAATTACCTAGATTATCAAAACCTTTTTACTTAGAACAGAATGGTGGTAAACAAGGATATATAGATCGTGAAGGAACTAAAGATGGTGTAATTACTCCTGGAAATTCTTCACCTCTAAATGCAGGAGCTACTGCATGTGTATTAATGGAAGCTGAAGAAGCGAAAAAGAGAGGTTTAGAACCATTAGCTAGAATTGTATCTATAGGTTGGGCGGGAGTAGATCCTAGTGTCATGGGTCGTGGTCCCGTTCCAGCTACAGAAAAAGCATTAAAGTATGCGGGTTTAAGCGCAGATGATATAGATTACTGGGAAATAAATGAAGCTTTTACTATCGTAACATTAAATTGTATGAAAGCTTTTAATATTCCTGAAGAAAAGGTTAATGTAATGGGAGGTTCTACAGCAATTGGCCATCCATTAGGAGCAACTATGATTAGATTACCCGGTACGTTAGCTCGAATTCTAAAAGATAAGAAGGCAAAATATGGTGTGGCAAATGCTTGCTGTGGTGGTGGACAAGGTGTTGCCACTATTATAGAGAATTTAGATGCCTAACTCTCAAAAAATAACATAATAAGATTTTTCTCTTTTTTTTTTGTTTTTCTTGATGATTCTCACTTATAATCTTAATATTTCTTAATTTATACTTAACTTTATCTGCGAAATGTTTAAATACTAACCTAAATCAAATTATCTTACAAAAAAATTAATTTAGAAGTGAAATCAATATGCCAGTATATAAATCAATTCAATTAGTTGCTACTAGCGATAAGAACTGGGCTGATGCTGTGAAAGCTGCTTATGAGGAGGCTAAAAAATCTCTGAGAGGAATAAGAAATATTCAGATTGTTGAGTCAGACGTTAAAGTAAAAGAAGATATTGACAAGCTTATCTACAGAGTTCGAGTTCAAGTAAATTTTCAATTAGAGAGATAAATTTTAAATTATTACATATTTTTTTCTTTTTCTTTTTCTCTTTATTTTGGTATAATTTATTGTTTTTTAATTGGATATATAAAAAAATAATAATCTCTATAGTCAAATTTTAAATATGACGAATAATAATTATTTTTAATAATTTTTGGAAGGGGTTAATAATGTTTCAGTCGGGGAATATTATAGATTTTATTTTAGATCCAGCAATTTTTCCATATATAGTTGGGGGTATTATATTATTAGTAATAGTAATAATATGCTGTGCTATCCATAACAAACTAAAGAAATCCTGAGTTATATTTCAAAGTTTCGATTTTATTTAGTATCAATTCTTTTAATATTATCAATTTTTTTTCGTAGCTGATTTTGAGCAGATAAGGCATAAGTGAAATCTGGATCAATTTCTAATGCTAATTCATAATATTTTAAAGCTTTCTCATACTTTTTTAAACTCTCATATATTAATCCTAAGTTATAAAAGCAGTATTTGTAATCTGGTTTAATTCGAAGAGCTTTATTAAAACATTTCTTAGAGTTTTTTAGATCTTTTAAATTAAAATAAGCTATACCTAGATTATAGTGTGCTCTATAATTTTTTGAACTCAAATTTATAATTCTTTCAAAAATACTTTTTGCTTTCTCATATTCTAAAGTATAATCATCATTAAGATATCCCCCATAAAGAAATAAGGTATCTATTAGATTTTTTTTTATATCTTCAGATTCAGGAAATTTCTCATATAATTCATTAAGAATTTCTAATGCTTTTTCAAAATTTTCTTGATCTTTTAATAATTTTGCTTTTTGTATAAGATTGGCTATATCGTTTGAATTATTCATATTAATTTCTCATATTTTAGGAAAAAGTTATAATCCTGATTAAATCTCATGCTCATACCAGAAATTTGGAGATTTCTTAACTCCAAGTTTTAGGAAAAGACTTCTCGTAGCACCATCTGAGTCAGGACAAATGAAAAATACCTTATCAATTTTTAAAGATCTTTTGACATATAGTTGCAATTCTCGAATGATTTTTTCTTCTATTCCTTTTTTAAATGAATCTTCTTTTTTGGTCATTACTTGATGAATTAATACTCTATCATTTCCTAAATAATCCCTAAATAGAGTGTAAGTTCCAAAACCTATAAGTATTCCATTTTCCTTAGCTATGACCATAGAATTGCGATACTGAAGATCTAAAGACCGACGATTAAGTTCTTCCTCAAATTTATCCCAATGAGAAAAGAAATAGGCTTTACTAGCAATAAATTCTTTAAAAATACCTTTTAACGCTTCTTTATCAACTCGAGGATCATATCTGTCAATTACGATCAAAATCTTCACAATAGGAAATATTGATATTTAAAAAAATATCTATTCTTTAATAAAAATTATTTTTTAAGACTAAGAATAATTAAAGATGATAAATAATGAACCGGAAGATAAATAAGGATATAATTACAATTCCTCTAAAGAAATTAAGAGAAGGTACTATAATCCCTAAACCATCAAAATATGGAGATGCAGGAGCTGATGCACGAATTACAGGCTTTAAAAAGATTATAAATAAAGATGGCAAAAGAGAACTAATTGAAATTGATGATGAAACTTATACATTAAAACCACTCGAAAGAATAGGATGTCCATTAGGATTTTCAACAGCTATACCAGAGGGATATTATTTTAAAGTTGTTCCTAGAAGTGGATTAGCTTTATGGGAGGGAATTTCAATTGTTAATTCTCCTGGAACTATAGATGCTGGATACCGAAATGAGTGGATGGCGATTGTTGTTAATCTTTCAAATCAAGAAGTCACATTAAAAAAAGGTGAAAGAATTAGTCAAATTATACTTTCTAAAATGTATAAGTATGAATTTGCCGAAATTGAAAAATTGCCTGAATCTGAAAGGGGATTAGGAGGATTTGGAAGCACAGGGAAGAAATAATAATATATCAATAAATAAAATTTTGTCTAAAGAGGATTTTCTATGTCAGAATTAACTGAAGATGAATCTTATATAATTGAAAAACTCAAGGAAAAGGGTGGTAAGTTAAATTATAAGGAATTACAGATCCTATGTGAAAACCAATTCGAAGGAGTAAGATTAATTTTAAAAAAACTTAAAGAAAAAGGATTTGTTGATTATGAAGGAATGATTCCCGGATTTTCTTCAGTAATTGAGTTAATTAAAGACAGTTCATTTTAATATACATCTAATAGTAAAACTCTTATTGTTTTTTTTATTTCTTTTTGTAGAATATAGCATTTATATAATAATGAGTGATAAGATTATAGAACTAAAAGATGAGAATTTCATTGAAGAAATTCTAAATCCTAAAAGCATTTGTGTTTTTGGTGCGAATAATAGCCCTTTAACCACAATGGGTGCTATGCAGCTTCGTAACATCATTGCTGGAAGGGGATTTGAAGGCTCTATTTATCCAGTTCATCCTCGTTTAGAGGAAGTCCAAGGCATCAAAGCATACAAATCAGTATTTGATATCCCTATTGTTCCAGATTTAGCTTTCATTATCTTACCTCCACATATAGTTCCTAAGGTCATGGAAGAATGTGGTCAAAAGGGCATAAAACGTTTAATAATTACTTCAGGTGGTTTTAGAGAAATTGGTAACACCGGTAATGATTTATCTAAACAAATTGATGCCATTGCAGATAAATATAACATAAGATTTATTGGACCTAATTGTTTAGGGATATATAATGGATGGTATGGATTTCCTGGAAAAGAAGATGCTTATTTTAATACTTGTTGGCCTTACCTTCCCCCTGATAGGGGTAATATCTCTATCATTAGCCAATCTGGGACCATTGCCGCTCAAATATTTTGGCATGCAAAAAACATGGGTGTCAAAATAGGAAAATCAATATCAGTGGGAAATGAAAGAAATATTGATATTGTCGATTTCCTGAAATATTTTATTGGAGATTCACAAACTGAAGTGATTGGGTTGTATATAGAAGAAATTAAAAGAGGAAGGGAATTCATAAATATTGTAAAGGAGATTATACCAAAAAAACCTATAGTTGCTATATATGGGGGCGGCACTAAAGCAGCAGATCGTTCTATTAAATCACATACTGGCTCATTAGGAGCGAATACTAAAATTTTAAATGGATTGTTTAAAGAGACAGGCATTCTCTCCACAAATTCGATCATGGATTTTCTTTATTATCTTAGAACTTTTTCTCAAGCACAATTATATAATACTTTTCCACAAGGAAAAAGAATAGGAATAATCACGGATTCCGGAGGTTCGGGGTCACTCATGGCTAAAACTGCTGAATTATATGGTTTGCAAATACCTGAATTCTCACGGGAATTACAAACTAAATTTAGAAAATCGCTTCCTTCTACTGCTAGTGTAATTAATCCTGTAGATGTTACTTTCGATGTAAATTTCATGAACTTATTTTATTATTTTCCAAAATTATTGATGAATTCAGGGGAAGTAGATATGATTATAATTTATGGAGTATTTGATTTTGACGAAGTAATGGATACTATAGAAGAATCTGGTTTAACTGTGGATGAGAAGATGAGAAATATCTCTGATGTTGTGAAGTTAGGTGTATTTAAACCCATCAAACGCTTAATGAAAAAAAATTCATTACCAGTATTTTATGTTGGTCCTTTTCCTTATAAGTACACTTGGTATCAGAGATTTATCTCAAATGATATCCCGATCTTTGATTTCTTTGATTACCCTACTAAATGTCTTAGTGTTTTAACTCAATATACTGAATTTCGTAAAAAATTAGATCATAAAAATTCAAAATCAACCATATAGATGTAATTCATCTGCATCTTTCACTAATTATATATATAAATTTTGTCTTTAATTATTAGAATACTTCAAAACAAATTAAAGAAAATTTAGAATTTTACTCAATAAATGTGATTTTTTTTTGTCGATAGAATTTTATAATCCACCCTCAGCGATTTTAGCCTCTGGTTCAAAGCTAGGTGTTGAACTAGGGGGTTCTAAGGCAATAGTAAGCATTGATAATTTCCATAATTTATATACAGAAGGTAATATTTTTACTGAACTAAGTTGGGGTGCATTTTATCAAGAGGAAGGTCTGGAAGATCAGATCGATACCTTTGAAACAAAGGAATTTGATTCTGTCAGAGAAGATCCTGAAGCACTAATGAACACAATAATAGAGAGCATTTATAATATTATGAACAATCAGAAATTATTTTATGGTATAGTTGATTTTGAGGTGGATGCTTTTCTTAATCAAAATACAGTAATTCCAGGCCTCAAATTAGATTATGCAATTATAAATAAATTATTAGATGCTCATAAAAAAACCAGAGATAAGGAATTATTTCCAAAAATTATGTCTGATGCCAAAGGTTCAAAAAGAATAAAGGTTGAATTTCAAGGAAAAAAGAAAAAGAACCTTCACCTTAAAGGAAATAAGCTAGAAGACTTGGCAAATATTTTAAGATTTGCTAATGGATTTGCTACAGGAATAGTATGTACATCTCGAGGTGCAGCAAATCTATATGTTTTAAGTGATAATATAGTCTTTGAAGAAGATATAATACCAGATCTTCATATTGATGAAGAAAATTTAGCAATAATAGAACTTGGTATACAAAGAGAACTATTGTTTCCGATTAGTTGGTTTAGAATCGATCTAGGGATTAAATCTTTAGAAACTTTGGATCTCTGGGACAACATCAAACATAATGTTAAACTAAATAAAGCCTTAGAACGTTACGAGAAATATATTACGAGTTTGGTATATAAAAAGTTTAAATATATGGCTTCAACAGATCAAATTGGAAAAGATTTTGAAGAAGAATTTTTAGAAATGAGTCCTACTGAAAGAAGGAAAGCACTTAGAGATATGGCTGAAGCTATAAGAAAATTGACAGATGAATATAAAAAATAGGAAATTATTTTTCTTTTAATATTCGTGGAGCCTTAAAATATCCATCCTTTTTGTGTTTTGCATTTCTTAACACTTCTTCAATAGAAAGTGAATCCCACGGCTCATCTTCCCTGAATACATTTTTTAATCCATCAATTGGATGGGTCATAGGATGAATATTACTTGTATCTAAGTCATCTAATTTTTTAAAGTATTTCAGAATATCACCTGCTTCCTTTGCAAGCTTTTCTTTTTCTTCCTCAGATAAATCTAATAACGCTAATTTTGAAATATGATCTATAGTCTCTTGTGATAACTCTTCCTTTTTATTCATAGCTTAACTCAATAAGCTATAGTAATATATAATAATTAAGCTTGATCCCATTATATATTAAAAATCCTTGAATTGAAAATTGTAAAAATAAGCGTATTTAGTTTAAAACAAGAACATGCAAAGATATTAAAAAACATTTAAATATTTTAAAATCTTTATATCAGTCACTGGTAGTCCAGTCACTGGTACTTTAGTAACTTAACGATTTTTGCTATAATAATGAAATTAACTAAAAATTAGAGATCTACTAATTATGGTTGAAGACTATAATAAAAATTTTGAAAAAGTAATGAAAAAGAATTTTATTAATATTTTCATTCTTTCTATTCTTGAAAGAGAACCTTCCCATGGATATAAAATAGGAAATGAAATTGAAAAACGTACTTTAGGAATGTGGAATCCATCTGCTTCGACGCTATATTGGATTTTAAATAACCTAAGGGAAAAAGGTTTCATTAAAATTCTTAAAGAAGATAAAAAGAAGAAAGTATATGAGATTTCAGAAATAGGTAAAGAAGCATTAAGATTAATGAAATTAACTCAACGAAATATAAGAAATACATATCGTCGGTTCTTAGCAGCATCAATCGATCAAGGAGCTGCAATTGATTCAGAAGATCTCGAACGTTTTAATGAAATTCCTTCAATTCAAGTTTTACCGATGGCATTAAAACCTGAAAGGTTTAAAGGCAATTTAACTCCTGAGGAAAAACTTCAACTTCTTGAAGCCAAAAGAGTTGCATTTATAGAAACCAGAGATCGAATGAATGAATACATAAAGGATTTTGACCAGACTATTTTAAAAATTAAAAAAGCAATGAAAGAAAATTAATCTCTACCAGGAAAAATTTAAAAAATTTGAAAAAAATGATTAAAAACGAGTTAATATAAAAGTGATTAGTGAACAAAATAAAAATAGAATATTTTTTCTTACATTTCTTATATCATATAAATGTACTAACGAGTGCAAACATTGTGCCATTCCAGGTTCTCCAAACCAAGACAATACTTTAATGGAATTAGATGATGTAAGAACATATTTGGAAGATGTCACAGCAAATTATGTTGTTGATGAAATTGGTTTTTTTGGAGGAGAACCTCTACTTCATTTTGATTTACTTATTAATCTTATTAAAGAAGTAAAAAGGTTCGACATAGCGAAGATAGGATTACCCACTAATGGATTTTGGGGAAAAAATGATTCTACTGCCAAAGAATATGCCCTAAATTTAAAAGAAGCTGGATTGAATACTATCGGTTTTAGTATTGATACATTTCATCAAGAATTTGTTCCACTCGAAGTTGTGAAACGAGCTATGAAAGCTGCACATGAAGCCGGAATCGAAAGAATATACTCTATGACTCAAAATATAGGGTCTAAAAACATAACTAATGTTGTAAATGAGCAAAATAAAAGACTTACTAACATTATTTCTAAAGAGTTTGAGTTTTGTCAAATAATACATAGTGAGTTGCAAGTAAAAGGTCGAGCTTTAAAGAATCTTACAGATTATTACTCAATGGATAAAATTCCCTCTGATAGATGTCTAATTTTCAAGGTTCCAATGTTTATGATAGATCCTAATGGATGGGTTTTTCATCAATTATGTCAAGGGATTTGTATTGGGAATGCTAAGCAAAATTCTTTATCTAATATAATAAGGGATTTTAATTATAGAAAGCATCCAATAATAGGTAAAATAGTTGCTAAAGGAGGTCCTCGAAATCTTCTTGAAATTGCAATTGAAAAAGGCTATAAACCTTTAGAGGGATATGCTGATAAATGTCATCTATGCTTCTCTGTGAGGAATTTTCTCCGACCTTTCTATCCGAACATCCTTGAACCCTGTAATTTATATACTTCATAGATTAAAGAAATATTTAAAAAATAATAATAAAAATTAAGTGATATCTTTATCTTAATTTAACTATGGAAGAGAAAGAAGATATAAGACTTGAAATCCCAAGTTATGCGTTCATTGCTTTAGCAAGACGAGGAATGGAAAAAATTTCTTTAGACCAATGTTTTCTGAATGATTGTAATAATCAAGATCCAAATCTCTTAGAGCCTTATAAAAAGGAAGTACAAGAAGATGAAAAGAAGATAATCAAGAAAATCTATATAAAATGTAAGAAATGTAATCGCAATTTTATACTAAAACTTGAAACATTGAAATATGTAGCAAAATCAACAAAAAATGAAAACGAGGAACCTTTATCAATGGGATTAGTTCATGCTCTTGATGAAGATGGAAACAACTTAGGCCATATAGGGTATTTTTAGTATGAATTTTGACTTTTATATTTTTGATCTTGACGGAACATTACTAGATCTGGGTAATATTAGAAACCATGCAGATTATGTGTTAGTAGAAACTCTTAAAAAACTAAACCCAGATGAATTTCCTAATAAAAAGATGAGAAACGAATTATGGATTTCTGGTACTAATTTTCAACAGGTATTAAGTAAATGGGGTTTATTTGATTCTATAAAATTCTGGAAATGTTATGATAAAACTGATTTTGAGAGAAGGAAAAACCTTCTGAAGGATAAAAAAATTAGATTATATGACAACGTTGAAGATGTCCTAAAGTATTTTTATCATAATAAAGACTCAAAAAAGATGGCTATTTGCACTAATACAGCAAACTATATTGTGGATTATTTCTTAAAATTTTTCAAAATTTATCATTATTTTCATGAAATCTTTAGTATGGTATATGATAATCAAAATTCTGCTAAACCATCCCCCAAAGGAATTCTAAACATTTTAGCAAAATTCAAATATACACCTTATGACAATTCAGTTCTAATGGTTGGCGATTCCATTCACGACATCAAAGCAGCAAATTCTGCTAGAATTTCTTCCTGTTTAATCGATCATAGAAATATTAAGGATTCGAATCGGTATTCAGATTGGGAAATTCAACCTGATTATGTCATCAACAATATAAAAGATTTGATTGATTTATGAATTAGAGAATTTTATGATTTTTATTTTAAAAGAGTCTAATACTTTAACAATTTAATAACGATCAATATTAAATAGTCAAACCAACTTTTATTAAATATTGAAAATCTTACGAGAATTACCCAAATGTCGACAAAATTAGGAGAAGAAGATTCCTTAAGAAAAAAAGTTTGGAAAATCATCAATTTAATTCAAGCTAATCAACTTTTTGTACATAATAAAAATTTAACCATAAAATACTTACCTGAATCTAATAAAAAAGTAGTCACAAAACTTTTACCTGAAATCTTAACATTGTGTATTCTTAATGCAATAGTACCTAATTCAGCTATGCTCTTGATTGGGGGCCATGGTGGCGGAAAAACTAGCCTCACTAAAATTTTGGGAAGAATGTTTACTGGATATTCTTTAAACGAAATTGAAAATTCCATTGTAAGAGGACACCCTCAATTAACAGAAGAAAAACTTATTGGTACTTTAAGGTTAGGTAAATTAATGAAAGATGGTGAAGAAGAAGTTGTATGGAGACAATTCGTTTCAAACTTTTGGAAAATTATCGATGAAGTTAACCGTTTAACTCCATATACTCAAGATATTTTACTATCATTATTAGCTGAAGGGCAAATTAAATATTACGACTCTATTGCAACTATTAATAAGTTTTGTCTATTTGCGACTATTAATCCCCATGATGTTGGTACATTTGAACTTTCTCAACCATTTCTAGATAGATTTGGAATTTCTGTACCAATATCAATGCCGGGAAGCCATGATTTACAGCTTATTTTAACTGGGAAAGATGAAAAATACTCTGGTCTTGATGAATTAATTCAAGTGCCCGAAATATTAAGTATAGACGAATTAATGGAGATATGGTATTTTGTAAATAAAATTTCTCTTACTCCTGAGGTTAATAATTATATACATGCAATTATAAGAGAATTTACATTATGTGCAAGAGTAGACAAGGGGAATACTGAGGATTTAAAACCAAGCACAGGTTTATGTTCAGGGTGCCATTTTAATACGGCTCAAAATATCTGCAATAAAATTGATTCTATATTAAGTGTTAGAGTAGCAAAGGATCTATTAAGATATTCAAAAGCATTGGCATGGTTGTTAGGTATCAATAATATCGATCTCAACATTGTAAACTCTATTGCTCCATATGTAATCTCACATAGAACTATATATGTAAAGAGAGAATTAGAAAAAGCACCTTATTTTGGAAATAAATATGAATTTTCGAGAAATGTCTTAAAAACAGTACAAAAGAGATATAAAAATCGTGAGATTTGCTATGAAATTTCCAATAGATTTCGATTGGGAAATCCCAAAGAAAAAGATTTAGAAGAATTAAAAAAGTTCGAAAAAAACGATTTAATTGTAAAATATGATTTAGTTCCCTTTGTAGAATCGATTAACAACAAAGATTATCCCCCTATTGCCTTGGAGATAACAGAAGCATCAAAGAGAGGCAATATAGATAAACTTGCTGAAATTCGCAATCGTCTTCTGGAAGAAATTGATTTTGCTAATAGAGGAGATTTAATTGAATGGTGCAATAGAGCACTTTTTAAACAAACAGTTACGGATTATATCATCCAGTATGCTTATTGGAAGGAAGTTTGGGCGGATATAGCTGCTGAATTCTCAAATTTAGATGAACCTTTAAAGGAAGCATTTAATAAAAGGCAAACAAAGCAAATTAGAACACAAGATATGGTGATAGAAATAAATGTTACTGGTACAAATGAAGATTCATTGGTAAATATACAAATTTCTGGTGGTTCTGAAGCTTTAAAGTTAAGATCAATATTAGATCGCTCAGATTATTTGCAAAAAGAAATATGAAAGAGATTGAAAAATAGATGATTCGATCAAGAAAGCAGAAAGGTAAGCATATTCAAAAATCAATTACTGATAAAGAAAAATATCTTAAAGAATTAGCTAAGATTGCATGGAATAGAGCTTTAAAGGAATTTTTTTTTCCACCTTTAAATGATCCTAATTATGTGTTTGATTACACTCTTTTAGAGGGATTTTATATTGATCCTGAACAACAATGGCAAATTACGATGAATTTAGCTAACACTCCTTTCTTTAAAGATGATCGTGATTATATTAATTACTTTTACTCTGTATCATTACACGAGATATCACATTACTTTATTATCCCATATGACGGTTTAATAAATGCTAGATTACTCAGAGCAGCTATGCAATATGTAAATCAAAATTATGCTCCTATTGTTGTAAATGTGTTTGCTGATTTAATAATTGATACAAAGTTATATTATAAACATTCTAATCTTATTGAATGGGAATTAGCTGAAACCTATAAACATTTAAAGCAAAAGGGAGAAATAAGTAATTTTGGTAAGTTTTTATTTCGAGCTTATGAGAAAATGTGGAACAAAGAAATTCTTAATGATGATTCCCTTAAAGGAATGGAAATTTTGGCAGAGAATGTGGCAAAAATAATTCTTAAAGATTTTGAAGATGAAACTTTATGGGAAAAAAAAGTCACTCAAGTAGCGAGAAATCTAGAAAAATTAATTCAAGAGACCTTCAATCTAATAGGTACTGGAGGAATTATCGATAAAAATAAAGAGAAAAGAAAGGGTCCGAGCGGTGCATTTATAGAGGTTCCAAAAGATGTTTTAGAAATAATGGATAATCCCTTGGAAAATAAAAATAAAGATAAGCTTAAACAAGATAATGAGGATGATTTAAGGCAAAAATCTGAGGAATTTGCAAATAATATTCCCTACTCGGAATTCGGAGGACCTGCACGGCAATCTGGGATCTTAGTTGATGGTAATGCTCTAGCTACATGGTATAGAGGATTAGCAAAGAATTTAATTGAGATTAAAATATTTGAACAAAAACATGAAGGAGAATTACCTGTTTATCCTGAAGTTTGGCGAATAGGTGATAGAATAGAAGAATTAGATATAAATCAAAGTTTATTGAATAGTGCAATACTGATTCCTAATATTACTACAAGAAAATGGGTTTATAGAGAAGGTGCTGCAAGATTGAAAGAAAAAGAGATCCCAGATCTTTTAATAGTGTTAGATTCTTCTGGATCAATGAGATGGAACTACAATTCTAGATCAAATCGTGGTAGAGGATCATATCATACAGCATTATTAGCTGCTTTTGCTTCTTTACATTACGCTGCTAGTAAAGGTGTAAAATTCAGTATAATTAACTTTTCCAATAAAGCAGATATCTGTGAATGGACAAATGATTATAGAAAAGCTGAAAAGGTATTGCTAAGATACCAAGGAGGTGGTACTTTCTTACCAATAACAGAAATTGCAAATCAATGCAAAAAAGCAGATAAAAAGGCTTTAGTTTTTATAATCACTGATTTTGGTATTTATAATTGGAGTAAAACTAAGAAGATTATGATTGATCTTACTCAAAAAGGTCATAGAATAGTTGGTTTCTTCATTGGATCAAAGAAAATTCCTAAAGAAAAATTTAAGAATTTACTTAACAAAGTGACTTTTTATGGAATAGAAAATCCAAAAGATTTAATTAATTTGGTAATAAAAGAAGTGCAAAATTACTATTCATAGTATTAATTAATCCTTTTTATAATTAGTATGTGCATGAATATTATGTAAAGAATTTGTATAACCCTTAAATTTAAAAGCCAAAAAGCTCATATTTAAATCAAATTATATAACTTGTAATAATTTAAGCAAATTATAATGGCTAATTTTTGTACTAACTGTGGGAAACCATTAAACTCTAATTGGAAGTATTGCCCTTACTGTCAACATACTGTTTTTAATAAACAATTTACTCCTTCTTATAGTGAAGAGAAAACAGTAAATTTTGATCATTATTATGTTACTGATGAATATTCAGAGGATTATCGTCCTTTTTCAATTGAAAAAAGTAAAAGAAAACATATAACAAAATCTCAGAAGATAGCTATTGTTATAGGAATAGTGATAATAGTAGGAGCAATAGTGGGACCAATTTCAGGGATCGCTATATATCAATATCTTTTTCCACAGAAATCTATTTATTTTTTTGTTGATAATGGACAAATTAGCACATCTTATACAATCTCCACTTCCAGAGAAACTTTAGATTACTATGGAAATTTACCTCACCCCTCTCATACACATTGGGATCCTTATTATACGGCAGAAGTTATTGAATCATATTGTAATCCCAATGATACTAGAATTATTAATATTGCACAAGATATCAACTCAAAATGTATAGATCAAAATGATGATGAAGAAATTATAAATGCTCTTTTAAGTTTTACCCAGGGTATAGGTTATAAAGCTGAACTTACAGATTTAGGTCAATATTCCCTAGAAACTATATTTTATCAAGGAGATTGTGAAGATCTTTCAATCTTATTCGGATCATTAGTAGTATCTTTAGGATATGATGCAATTCTAGTTATTATTAGTGTTTATGACCAATCTGAAGGATTATGGTATGGTCATGCAGCTGTTGGAGTATACTTAAATTTTACTCCAACAGAACATACAAGCTATCCTCCTAGTCATTATTTCTATGTTAATAGTAAAGAATATTGGATATGTGAAACAACTTACCAAGGATGGATGATCGGTGAATTACCTGCCTCAAATCCTAGTTATTATGTAATGGAAGGATATGAATTTATTCAGTAAAAAATTATTGTTTATTAATTTCTCTTAAATATTGCTTCATAAAATAGCGTTGACTTTGACAATAGAGTAATTTATCTTTATCAGTAAGATGTCTGCATTTTTGTAAAACTCTTTGAATATCAGTTAGTAATTTAAAGTTATCATATTTAGCTGTTTTTGGTATGTCCTCTAATTCCTTTTCATATTCATTCTTTAATACTTCTTTTTCATAGAATAAGTTTTTAAGATTGACAGCAGGTTCAATTTCTTCTATTCTTGAAATCATAATAGGAGCGAGATATCTACATATATTATCTATATATATTAAAAACATATAGGTTTTTCTTTTGAAACTAAGTAATATCTAGATGATATCTTCTCCAGTTTTAAATGTAAAAAATAATTAAAAAAAGGAAATTTATCTTAGATTTTTTTTTAAATTTAGGTAAAATTATAAAGTATCAAGAATCTGGTCAATTTCAAGCCAGCCTTTTTTAGCATGAATAATTTTGCCATCTTCATTTATAACAAACTGCCCAGGACCTTGTTTTTCCCATCCTTCGTATTCTCCATGTTCAATACCTAATTTCATTGCTTCCTTCATTTTTTCTCTAACTTTGGAGACTGCTTCCGCTGTCATCAATCCAAGTCCATATTGTTTATATAATTCATCCTTAGAACTTTGAATTACAGGGAAATCAATTCCTTCTTTTTCAATGAACTCCTTTGCCACTTTTTCACCAGATTGAGTAATATACAGAATTTTCGCTCCTTTAGCTACAATTTTACTTTTATTATTTATAAGTGTTTTTAGATCTAATTGACAAATATTACAACCAAAGTATCTTGAGAATATTAAAACAACTTTTTGACCTCTTAATTCCATCAAATCAATTAATCCTGCATTGAATGAATCTAATTCAAATGTAGGAGCTTCATCTCCTTCTTTCAAATCTATATTTCCCATAATAATCACAAAATTAATTTATTTTTTTAATAAAATAGTTATCCTCATAAAATCTTTTTTATTAGGATTTTTTAGATTAAATTCAAAAATTCTTTGAAATCCAATCTTCAAATTTAATTTTTCTTAGCTCTTCTGCCCATAATGCCTTTAAATTAGGTTCTTTTGAAATCAGATTTTCTTCTTTAAGAAGCGAATATAACTCTTCAACGGCCTTATCTATCAATATATTAAGTAGAGGATCCTTTTCAGATAATTTTCCTATATTGGTTTGGATTTCATGAATTAATTTTTTAATAATATCTATCCAACTTTTAGCAAATTGAACAACATAAGCTTCTAAATTATCCAATTTATTTCTGGTTAATATTGGGATGGTTAATTCATATTTCCCATTAGTAACTCTAATTAAATTATACCATTCTAAACTTAATAAGTGATTTTCTAGTGTTTCCCTCATCCATTGATAAGATATGTTGGTTAAGTATTCTTTCTCTGTTATTAACAGAGGTTTAGGTCTAAAATTAATGGTTTCATAGATTTCTTCAAAATTTTTTGGATTTTTAGACAATTCTATTAAAATTTCCCGTCTGACTTTATTATCTAAAACCCATGGTACTTCAGGATCATCCCAAGGTTTTGCTGTAGTAAAATCAAACCAAGGCTGGATCTCATCTACGTTTATTTTCCCGATAAAACGATAATTATTATATTTATTATTTTCTCTCATTTTAAATCTCCATTTTGTTTATATATTTAATTATTCTTCTTGAAGCATAGCCTCAATGAGAATTTCTGTTGCTTCTTCCTCACTTAATCCTTTTGCTTGTAATTCATCTAGCCACTTCTGTGGAAATCTTCCTAAAGATGCTTCATGGGAGACACTGGAAGTTGGATCTATTGCTCTAATAAAAGGTCGAGCCCTACAGATGGATCCCCTTCCTAAAACAATTTCATTACATTCAACATGACCATTACAATTGGGAGCATTACCTTCAGTAATTCCATACATTAAAACTTCTCCACCATCTCGAGCAGCAGCTTTCATTTTAATAATACTTCTTGCATTTTCTCCTTCAAGAAATACTGAATCTCTAATCCTAACTGAATCTTTTTTACACTTACCAAAAGCTCTTATATTCGACCTTATTACACTGTCTTTCATGGCATAAATATCAAGTAATATTTTTACTTTTCCAGGAGTCCCTTTTGTGAGATTAAAATTATTTTCAAATGTACTGTTTTCACCGACATACATATAACCAACAGGGGCTACTAAAGCTCCTGAGGTTTCACCATGATAATGAGTCTCGCTATAAGTGAAATTACAATTCTTACCAATGTAAAAATGCCCAAACATTTTATGGATTAATCCATTTGCTTTTGGAAAACTGCAGTGTGCTTGTACAGTTACTTCTGTATTATCTTCAGCAATAATTCTTGGAAATATTTCTTGGATTCCAGTTTCTTTATTTACTCCAAAGCATAAGTGAACTGGCTCTTCGATTTTAGTCCCTTCTTTAATAATAATATCGGCAATAATTCCATTTTCTATCTCTCTTCCTTTCAATATAACGCCTTCAACTTGTTCTACTCCACTAATCTTATTAAAATTTAATAATAATTTTGCACCTTTACCATGTCCTGGCAAAAAGTCTCTAATATCTATATTATAATCTTCCAAACTTTGTAATATTTCTTCTGGATAATTTTCACTATTACTCATAAATCTTCGACACCTTCAAATATTTTGTCGATGTAATCATCTGTAAAACATCTTTCACCATTTTTAAATAACGTTCTTTTACAAAAGTCCTTAAGGCCCGCTTTTTTACAATAATTTAACATTACAACTGGAAATTCATCAGTTATTAGTGCATCTCCATACCACATTAAAGTTCCATAATCAGCTACCATCCCTATATCTTCTCGATGGGTAATAAGTAGGATTGTCATATCGAGTGCTTTAATTTTATTGAAGATCGTGAAAAAATCCTCAACAATTATCACATCAAGACCTGAGTCGGGCTCATCCAGAATTATGAGTTTTGGTCTCATTGCAACAACTGCAGCTAATTCGATTCTTTTTCTTTCTCCTCCACTTAATGTTTCATCAATAAATCTGTTCATATATTTATCTGGAGGTAAATTAACAATTTCCAGTGCATCTCTGATTTTTTGCAATAAATTAGATTTATCTTTAATACCTAAGGAAATGTATTTCTTTACTGTTAATCCATCGATCCTTGCTGGTTCTTGCCAAGCTAAAGTAATACCTAATTTAGCTCGGTCAGTAATTGACATTTCAGTGATATCAACTCCATTAAAGTATATTTTACCAGTTGAAACTTTATAATTCTGTAATCCCATAATGCTGTAAGCTAGTGTTGATTTTCCTGAGCCGTTAGGTCCTATTATTGCATGTATAGATCCTTCTTTTACTCCAAATGAAATATTATTTACAATTACACATTTTTGATCTGATGTAGGTATTGTTAAATTTTTCACTTCCAAAATCATATCAATTCACATCCCATGAAATAATTAAATATTCTGTATAATTCTCAATTAGATTATAAGATGTATATTTAATAAATTTTAAATCAAAGTGATTAATCATAGAATGAATTTCACTTTAATGATCTATAATGGGTTAATTTTAATAATGTAAGCGCAATAAATAACATAAGAAGAAATTACATTATAATCAAAATAAATACTTAAAATAAAAATCTACTAAATAAGTGAGAATTGTGGTAAAAAAAGAATACATTTGTGAGAAAGGAGAGAAGTCTAGTATAATCATTGAAGATATATCAATAGAAATCCAAAAAGGTGCAACTTTTGTTTTAGGTTTTGCTGGAATAGGTTTAATTGGTCCTATTGTTGCGAATACGCTTATTGAACAACTATCCGATATAAAAGAAATAGGATTTGTTACATCTGAATATCTTCCACCTATTTCAGTCTTTTATGATGGTGTATTAAAACATCCATTTAGATTGCTTTATTCTCCACAGCATAATTTGATTGTAGGTATTTGTGAAGTTCCTTTTCAAATTCCAACTGCTTACAATGATCTAAGCAAGACTATTTGTAATTGGGCATTATCAGAGGATGTTAGAGCAAAAGAAATAATAATTTTTCAGGGGATTCCACAAAGAGGAATTATAGATGAATATCCTGTTTATTATGCTGCTGAAGAAGTAATGATGGAACATCTTGAAAAATTCGGGATCAAGAAAGTCGAAAAAGGAATCATTGTCGGTCCCGAGGCTACCGTTTTAAACGAAGCACTCACAAATAGGTTAAATGCTTTTGCTTTGTTTACTCCTGTATTAGAAATTCCTACTCCAGAGGGGGCTGCTAGTATTTTAGAAGTATTAAATAAAATGTATGATCTAACAATTGATACAGCTCCTCTTATTGAACAGGGCAAAGAAATAAAAGCTAGAATGTTAGAACTTGCACAAAAAGCTCAACAATATCAACAACAGCAACAATTACCTGGAACTGGAAAAGAATATACAGGTTATTTCCAATAACCAAAATTATTTTTTAACTATTTTAAAATTAAAATAATTTTTATTTCCTTTTTATTTTATTAGTCAATTAAGTCTCTATAGTCCTTTATTGATATTCTATAAAAATTATCTTTATAATTGAGATCATTTTTGATAATATAAATAAGATAAAACTCAATTACAGACACATCCGAGGTAATTTAATATTAAAGAGAAGTTCATACCCGTTCAAATCGATCAAGAGTTATGTGTAAGATGTGAGCGATGTATGCGCGCTTGTAAAGCCAAAGCTATTTATTTTGAACACGGAATTAGAAAAGTTGATTATACTAAATGTAAAGCTTGTCTCAACTGCGTCCAAGTATGTCCAAGAAACGCTGTAGAAGTTACCTCAATTACAAGCCCAGAACAGATTGTTAGCATTAAAATAGATCATGAAAAATGTAATATGTGTGAAATTTGTCTTGATCAGGATGGCAAGTTTTGTCCAAAAAATCTATTTTATAAAGATATAGTAAAAAAAGTTGGAAGAGAAGAAGAAGGAATTAGATATAAATACAAAGAAATTGCTAAGTGCCAAGGCTGTTTAAAATGTGAATTGACTTGTCCTGAAGGAGCAATTGAGTCAGTGAAATTTGAAGCATAAAAATATTAATATATATAGGATGTGTTAATTTTTTTCTTTCAGTTTATTTAAAATAAGAGGTTTAATCTCAGAAAATTCTGAAATAACAGTGATCCCTTCCATTTTCTTTAACTTCTCAATATTTTCAAGCTCTATATCCCTTATCTTTAAAACTAACGGAGATCCATCTGGTCGTGAAGTAACGATCGGTTCAGTATCTTGATCGGAGGGAAATATATACACATTTTGACCTCCTTTAATCGCTTGAGCAACGCAGTTGGTAATTATAGTATCTGCGATACCGTGTACAATCTTTGCTACACTATTAGCAGAAACGGGACAAACTATAAACATATCATAGTTTCCAAGCTGTAAAGGGCCAGCATAAAATGGAATATTAGGTGTTTTTTCTACTTTTACTTTTTTAATAGTCTCAGTCAAAAGCAACCATTTTTTATACCATTTAATAACAGCAGCACCTTCTTTTGATAAAATTACAGTTATATCGATGTCATGATTATCTTGTAATTCTTTCATTAGAGTAATTGATTCATCGAGTACATATCCCGTTCCAGTCATTCCAAACATTAATTTAAAAGTCATTTTGAAAGTTCTCAGAGTTTTTTAATGTAATAAGAAGAATTAATAATTTAAGCATAATAAATATTTAATGATAATAAACTCAAAACAATTATCTAGAGACTAAATATGAATGAATCGAAATATGTTTACTTTGATAATGCTGCTACTACTCCAATGGATCCAAGAGTCATTGAAGAAATTAACAAACATTTTAGGGAGACTTATGGAAATTCTTCTAGTCTCCACTCAATTGGCCAGAGAGCGGGTCAAATCTTGTTGAAATCTCGTGAAACTATAGCTTCACTAATCAATGCAGACAGAGATGATATATTTTTTACCTCATCAGGAACGGAAGCTGATAATCTTGCTATTTTTGGGGTTTGTTTAAGAAATAAGGAAAGAGGGAATCATATAATTACAACAACAATAGAACATCACGCAGTTGAAAATCCTTACAAGGAATTAAAAAAAAAAGGTTTCGAAGTTACATTCTTACCAGTTGATAATTTTGGATTAATAGACATAAAAGATTTAGAGAACGCTATAACAGAGAAGACCATTTTAATAAGTATTATGTATGCTAATAATGAAATTGGAACGATTGAACCTATTAAACAGATTGGAGAAATAGCAAAAAAGCACGATATTATTTTTCATACTGATGCTGTTCAGGCTTTTGGAAAGGTTCCAATTGATGTTAATAATATTAACATTGATTTATTATCAGCTTCTGCCCATAAACTTTATGGTCCTAAAGGTGTAGGATTGTTATATATCCGCAATAAAGGAGTAAGAGATGGTTGGGGAAAATTTATTAAGCCAATAATGTATGGTGGAGGACATGAGAGAGATATGAGACCAAGTACAGTAAACGTACCTGGTATTGCAGGATTTGCAAAAGCCGTCGAATTAGCTAAAGAAGAAATGGAGGAAGAAGCTAAAAGACAGATAAAATTAAGGGATAAAATTATTAATTGGACGACAAAAAATATTGAAGATTGTTATTTGAATGGCCATCCGATCCAAAGGCTTCCTAATAATATAAACTTAGGATTTAAATATATCGAAGGGGAATCAATTGTATTAGATTTAGACACAGAAGGAATCGCTACTTCTACTGGCTCTGCATGTTCATCCAAATCACTAGATCCAAGCCATGTTTTGTTAGCAATAGGATTAAGACCTGAAGATGCTCATGGGTCCTTAAGAATCTCTCTTGGACGCTTTACCACAGAAGAAGATGTTGTTTATCTTCTAGAAAAATTACCACCTATAATTGAAAGATTAAGAAAGATATCTCCATTAAAAAAGCAATAACCTCTATATTAGAGGTGATTAACATAAATAAATTATAAATACTTTATATTTAGATTATTAAATTCTGATCATCATCGAAATATTTCATTTGGAGGTTCTATTTCGTTTACTGTGTGATTTCCACTACTCCAAGACTCTATTATTCCAGACCAATTTGGAATTAAATTATATCTTGGTCTTAAATAAATCTTCACCCAATCATGAGGTGCTATAGTAACATGCCTCGCTAATTCCATCTCCCAAAACGTAGATTTAAAAAGATAATGTTCCACTATTAAGATTTGAGGTGAATTCCCAAAGCCATCCCAAATAATTGTTTCATTTATTTTGAAATTTGGGTAGCTAACATTAAGATAATTAACAAAAACATCTTTCATTGATTCGATTAATGGAGAAAGATTAGGAGTCCAATCTATTACCTGCACTAGTGCGTATTCTAATCTGGAAAGGTTTGTACTTGAAGCATTAACTTCAAGTTGAATATAGCTATCGAGATGAGTATTATTGGGATATAAAAAAATTTCAATTATTTTTCTTAAAGGTGTATTATCCCATATCTGATAATCCATTTTGATAGTTCTATTGGTAATAATAGACAAAGATAAATTATCCATTATATCATTATTTTTAGTTCTGACCTCTAAAAGGAACCAAGCAGTATGATTAGGATACGATTTCATTTCATTAGGAGTAAATTCTAGAGATATACTTTCTTGATCGGGATTCTGTGAAATTATATATAAGATTATTGGTATTGAGGATAAAAGTAATCCAATTATAATAATAACCGAAATGACATATTTCCTTTTAATTTTCATGAGAGTCTAGTTATTAAATAATAATAATAAAGGTAAATATGCAATAGATAAAAGTATATGGATTATAGCAAAAGTTGCTCCCATCTTCAACAACCTCTTAAAATCTAAGTTTTCAACGTCATTTTTCTGAGCAATTTTTAAGGTCATTACATCACATGCCGCTCCCTGGGGTATTAAATTTCCTCCTATATTGACAGCGATAATCAACGAATAATACAAAGGAATGGAAGGAAAACCAAATTCTGTAACTAACAGATTTACAATAGGAATGAATACTAGGGCTGTAGGGGTATTGGCTACAAAACCAGAGACAAAACTAACAATTAATAATATAATCAAACTTACTACAAAATTATTCATAGTTTGGAATGGGATTCCTTTGAAAAGATCTTCAAAACCTGCAACTTGTATGCAGCCTACAATAACATATAAAGAAATAAAGAAAAATATTATTTCCCACTCAATATCTTTTAAAAATTCACTCATTCTCTTTTTTGTAAACTTTCTATTAATTAAAACGAGTAAGAAAGCTGAAAAAGCAGCTGTTAAATAGAGTAATGGTAATATCGCAAATAAAAGAATTGTTATAATTATTGCTATACTATTAAAGTAAAACATTTTTTTATTAGTTATCATAACTTTAGCGTCTACTAGATCCATAACATATCTTTTTTGAATTTCTTCGATATTTGGTTCTTTACTCAGTTGAAATCTGTCTAACAAAAATATAGTTACAAATAAGAGTGTAAAAGAGAATATCCAATAATAATTTATAAAATATAATGTATCTAAATTAAATGCTGAAGAAATTATAATATTTTCTCCACTTGAGAATGGTGTTATTATAGACCCTATATTTATGCAAATTGTCATTCCTAACAAATATGTTCCTGCTTTAATCTTTAAAAACCGACATAAACGTATTACTACTGGTGCTAGTATTAATACAACTACAACATCACTAATTATAGCTGCTAAAAGTGTAGTAATTATACATAATAGGTAAAAAAAAATCTTTCTGTTGCCTCTTGAAATTTTAAATAGTTTAACAGCTAAAAATTCTAAAATATTTGAATCTTGTGCGATTTTAGTTATGATACTCATACATAGAATAACTATAATGGCTTCAAATTCAATAAAGTCTATAAAATCGGTAATTGTTAAATTTTTAGCTAAACCGGTTATTAAACCAGCGGAAAAGCAACATAATAAAGAAATAACTACAAAATCTAATTTCTTAGAGGAATAACTAATCAAAACGACAATAAAAATAGCAAATATTACAATTAGGAGCCAGTATTCTCCCAACATAACTGACAATTTACAATTTGATTAATAAAATAATTTTAATTAAAGAATAATCAGAATTTAAATTTGATTAATTTTAAAAAAATTTTTTTTAGGATAGAAAGGTAAAATTTCTTAATAACTTATAAAATCATTATTATTAGATAAATTTAAAATTATTCAAAAGGTAATATTTTTTTTGAATGGAGAAGTTATTTTCCTTCGTCTGACAGATGTAGGACGTAGTATTGATTTGAAAAGAGCAGCTACTTTAATTCCTGTGATCCAAGATAAAAGAATTATTAAAACTAAAAATACTCCATCATATGTCGATTTCCCTTATCCATTATATTAAGAAGTAAAGTCAAAAATTCACTCTGAACTAGTTAACGTACAAAATATAACTTTATACATTAAGTTATATGCAGAAGGAGTGATTTCTTTAATTGCTAGACTAGATTTTAAAGATCTAACTTTACCCAATTTAGATACTTTGAAAAGAATTAAATTTAAAACTTCTGAAGGTGAACTTCAAATAAATAGTTTTTTAAAACATCATCATAATAAACTTTTTAACCAGATAAGAGAGTGTATAAGTGATGAGGGAATAATTTTTAGTGAAATTGAACATGAAAAATATGCATTGTATAACGGATAAAATAGAAAATCCAAAAGAATTCATCAAGAAAGAATGTAAATATATCTCAGCTTTACTTATGGGAGAGAATGCTGAATTGAATCTAAGTGAAGAACAAATTCAAAATACTTTAGATAAGACATTTTCCTTTTTAAATAATGACACTATAGTATTTGATTTCTTACTTTAGTTCAAAATGCTAAAATAAATGTATTTAATTATAGAAAAATATTTTCTTTTGCAGGATCTTCTTTACTTCTGATCATAATTTTTTCTATAGCTTTAATAAAATCATCCTTTGATATCATTTCAGAATTTCTTCTAATAGCATACATTCCTGCTTCTGTACATATTGCCTTTATATCAGAACCATTTGCTCCATTAGTAAGGCTGACAAGAATATTTATATCAATGTCATTTTCATAATTTAATTTCCGCATATGAATTTTAAATATTGATTCTCTTGCATTTTTATTGGGAATTGGAAATTCTACTGAGCGATCAAATCGTCCAGGCCTTAGTAAAGCAGGATCTAGTACATCAGCGCGATTTGTAGCCCCAATAAATTTTATGTCACCTCTTTGATCAAATCCATCTAATTCACTTAATAGTTGCATAAGTGTTCTATTTACTTCTCTATCACCAGATGTATCATCTTGCATTCTAATAGCTCCAATTGCGTCCAATTCATCAATAAATAAAATAGTAGGAGCTTTGAGCCTTGCTAACTCAAATATTTCTCTTACATATTGTGCACCTTCTCCTATAAATTTTTGAACTAATTCTGTAGCAACCACCTTTATAAAAGTAGCATTTGACTCACGAGCAACAGCCTTTGCTAATAGAGTTTTACCAGTTCCAGGTAATCCATAAAAAAGAACTCCTTTAGGAGGTTCGATACCTACGCGTTTAAATAATTCTGGTTTTTTTAATGGTAATTCTATAATTTCTCTAACTTCTTGAATTTGTTCATCTAATCCTCCAATATCCTCATAAGATGCATCAATATTAGCATCAATTATTTCCATACCTCTAATAAAAGGATCAAAATTTGAAGGTAGTATCTCCATAACAGCATAGTTCCTCTGGTTTAGAGCCACATGCGCTCCAGGGACAACTTTATCTTTTTGAAGACGATTACTAATTGTTACAATATAATTTGCACTTGGAGGGCAGTCGATTACTGCTCGTTTTTTTTCTTCATCAAGTAGATCAATGATAAATCCTGATAATAAAGGAAGTTCATTTAAACGGTCAATTTCTGCGTGTGTACTCCTTAATTCAAACTCTATTCTGCTTATTTCACTTTTTAATAGATTTATTTCTATCTCATTATCCTTAATCTTTTTTTCAAGATGTTGACGATATAATTCGTTTCTTTGAAATTTATCAGGATCCTTTTTCCTATCTTCGATTTCTGGTACACTCATATTTAGAAATGTTTATTTAATTATCTAAAATTTAAATTAACTTATTTCTCTTAATTGCAACATCTAGAATTCTATATATCATTTCCTTGTAGGAAAGATCTGCATAATTACACATTTTTGCAAGATGACCATCCCAGCACCAACCCGGATTGGGATTTACTTCTAATAATTTGGGATTTCCCTTCATGTCCAAACGCCAATCAAATCGAGCATAATCTTGACATTCTAACCTTTCAAATAATTTGATAGAGCAATTTTCTATGATTTCAATAACATTTTGTGGTAATACTGCAGGAATAGATTTAATATTCCAATAAGGAGACTCTGGATTCCATTTTGCTTCATAACCACATATTTTAGGCAGTTCTGGCGGTAAGTTTGAATAATCTTCTTCAATTATAGGAAGGATAATGTATTCTTCAGGTGGATTTCCAATAATACCGACTGTAAGATCTTTCCCAGTTAGAAATTGCTCGATCAAAATTGGTTTATCATAACCAAATTTCTCACGTATATCGGAAATAGCATTTAATAATTGTTCCCCATTTTTAACGACACTATTTTTGGTTATACCAAAGCTTGAATCCCCAAAATTTGGTTTCACAATTGCGGGGAAATATAGAGGAAGATCAATAATTTTATCCTCTGGTTTAACAAATATTGCTTCTGGGACAGGTATTTCTAATTCTTTTGCAATACCTCGTACTAAGGATTTATCGTAACAAAAAGCAAGACATTGAGGGCCAGATCCAGTATAGGGAATTTTTAAAATTTCTAATAAAGCAGGAATATGTAGTTCCATTCTTGGATTGTTATAAAAGCCCTCATCACACAAATTAAAAATTAAATCCGTTTTTCCTTTTAAATTCATTAAATCCTTAATAAGATTATCATGATTGTCAATATATCTAATATTATAATTTTCAGACTCTTTAAGTACTGATTTCAATTGATCGATGGTGTAAAAGTCATCATCGTCAAATATATTAGAAGGTTTAAGTGTATCTGGTTTATTTGGATCACCGAAAATTACAACGACATTTTTGACATTCTCGCTTTCCTTCTTTTTTATTTGTGTCCATTCTTTTCTGACAATGGCACTGACAATAATCCTTTTTTCCATCATGCCTAAGTCTTGATTCCGTTGAGATTCAGGAACCATTGAACCATGGAAAGATATATTCTTAAATCCTACCTTATCCAATAAAGCAGAAATTCTATTTTCCGAATAAAGTCTTTCTGCATAAAATTGATCCACTAAAACTCCTTTATTAACATGATTTATTACTTCCCGCGATATTAATTTACTTTTATCAAAAGAAAGACTTCTTTCTCGACAAACAAAAAGGTTTTTATCAATCCACTCCCATGAACGTGGCTGATAATTGCTTTTTATATAATCACCATCAGTGATATCTATCAAGATCTTCCCCCAGGGTTTTAACACCCGAAAGACTTCTTTAAGAACTTGAAGATCATCATTCAAAGATTCAAAATATCCAAAACTATTGCCTAATAATAAAACACAATCAAATGTATCTGGAGAATATGGTATTTTTCTTGCATCTCCTTCTCGAAATTTACAAAAAACACCTGATTTTTTTGCATTAGTTCTAGCTTTCTGAATCAAATATCTCGAACGATCCAATCCAAATACATTTTTAAAACCTCTATTTGCCAATTCAATTGAATGTCTTCCTTGACCGCAACAGAGATCTAAAATTTGATATTCTGGTTGAAAGTTCATAATTTTATAAAAAAAATCTATTTCATTTTTAGTAATTAAATTATCCTCAACCACATCACCATCTGTTTTTAAATAATACGCATTGAATATCCTTTTCCACCAATCTTTTTTAACATATTCTTCTAAATCCGGAACAGGACCAATACAAATTGATGTGTCTTTTTCTAAATTCTTAAAAGCTTTTTTTTTATTATCTATACTTTCTGATTGAGCCGTCATTTTTGTTATTTAGACGTTTTTTTAATTATGAGTTTAAAAAGTAAGTATGATGATTAAAAATATTGCTATTAATTAATCTTAATAAAATTGAAATAATGTCTATTCTAAAGCCAATCTTTCTTAGTTCTTCAACAGTAACATTATAATACATCTAATTCCTGTGATTTTCCTAGAAATTTGTTATTTTTAATTAATAGTAGTTCATTAAATTAAAGATTTATATTTGAAGTTATAAAAGGTTAAACATCTTTAAAAATTTTTGGTTATATCAGATTCTTAATAAGATGAAATGAGTAAGTTTTATTCTAATAATAACAGTTAAATAATCCAATATGGATCTTTATTAACTCTTTATTTTGTTTCAATAATTAAATTTAGTTTTAACTAATTATCATTTCCTCCATTATTCTATATTTTTAAAAACTAAGCAATTTCCTGTAAATTTTTAAATTTTATTTAAAATATCCATAAAAAATCTCAATCAAATTAATAGAACTTCATTATTAAGCTGAAATTTTTTTATTTTTCAAATTTATTAAATATTCTAAAAAAATTTAGCCTTTATATTCCCAATGTCTCTATTTACTCTATTTTATCTCAAAATGAGTTTGATAATTTTAGTTCTAATTTTAAAAAGAAATTATAAAGCTGTAAAAGTATTTCTTATAATTTTTTAATATGACTTAAGATCAAGAGACAATCTTTATGTTAATTGTTTTTATTAAAACTAGAAATGTTTAAATATATGATTAGTTTTTTATCATAATTGAAAATATACTATAAATTAATTCTAATTAAAACTATAAATAAATGGAGATAGAAGAACAATGGGAAAAAAAAGTAAAGATTATGATGAAGATTGGGATGATGATGAAAATTGGGACGATGAAGATGAAGACTGGGAAGATTATGAAGATTTTGAAGAGGATTAATAACATCATATAGATTTTATCTGTTTCTTCATCATTTTTCCTTTTATCTAATCTATATAAACTGTTAATAAGGTTTTTTTTAATATGTAATCTTACTATAATTAAAAGAAATCGGAAATTTTTTAGTAAAATGAAAAATCAGAAATATTTGGCATTTTTAATATTAATAGGTGGAAAAAGCACTCGATTTGGTTCTGAGAAAGCTATAATTCAACTGTATGGAAAACCATTGATTTTACATCAGTTAGAGATTTTAGCTGAATTCGATGAAGATATCTATCTTGTAGCCCATTCCGAAGAACAAATTTCCATATATCGAAAGGAAATTGAATTTCCAAAAGATATTAATTTTATTGTTGACGATAGAGAAATTTTTGAGCATTCCAATATTTTTAAACCAATGTTAGGGATATATTCTGGATTAAAAGAATTGATGAAAATTGGATTCAAAAGTGTTTTTTTATTATCATGTGATATGCCATTAATCAACCCAAAAGTAATAAATTTAATGATATCCTACTCCAAAGATGTTGAGTGTTGCATTCCAAGATGGAATAATGGTTTTTTAGAACCCTTTTTTGCAATATACCCTGTAAAGAAAGGATTTGAAAGGGCAAAACAAATTTTATTAAATCAAAACTATGGTCTGATGAATTTTATTGACAAAAATTGGAGTATTAACTACATTTCGGTCGAAGAACTTATTAAACCTTTGGACAAGAATCTAGTAAGTCTAATAAATATAAACGGACCAATAGATCTTCTTAAGTTAATAGAATTAAATAAAAATTAACACTGAAAATAATAAAATTTAAATTTATTTAGAGATTCAGTTCTAAACTAACAATATATCATCAAGTATAAGATAAATCATTAGTTCCTTTAAATTAATAATAAATTTCTTCTTACATCTTACTAGGGTAAAACTGTT
>JBHLNK010000122.1:0-7488 GCA_048941625.1 Promethearchaeota archaeon
GCTGTCTCTTTCAATGGAAATAAATTCAGTATCAACCACGCTAATGTTGCTTTAACAACTCCAAATAGTCTAGGTGTGTTGCCAATTTTCGAAGAATATGACCATTTTAATAAATTTCTTGAAAATTGGGAAGAAAATTACAAAAATTTTCAGCTTAATCCAAAAAAAATACCAAATAAATTAATTTCTAAAGAATCTAAAAACCTATTCATTAAATTTAGGTTTGTCCCTGAAATCATTGACTTGAATAATAAATCTCAGGTAGAATTGAATGAAATTATTATTAAGCAAGAAAAAATGCGTAAAATTGTAAGAGGATGGGTAGGTAGGTTGAAATAACTTCAATTAATGATATGAAATTTACCGTTTCTAATGTTATAGATATTGTATCAAGCAAACACTAAATCGATAAATATTATATTTTTATTTGTACAAAGTTTATATAAGAAATGGTTAGATTTCTCTTAAAATCGTGATAGAATTCAATTCTTAAAAAAAATAATTTTATGATTAGAAATGACAAGTGTTTATAATAATTATAGTAAACTTGGCCAGATTTTTACTGAAAATATTGACGATCTTATATTTATTCTTAATGACAAATATCAATGTGATTATGTTAATTTTCATGATATTCTTCAAAAAAGAGCTTTTAAAGAATATATTCACCCTGAGGATATGACAAGTGTGAACAAATTTTTAAAAAATATAATTAAATTAGGTTATGCGACAGAAACAGCACAAATTAAATTTGAAGATAAACCTTTTAGATGGTTTGAAATTAAAGGCAGAAGTTTTAGAGATCCTGAAAATAATAAAAAGAAAATATTTATTATATGCAGAGAAATTACCAAATTCAAAAGTTTTGAAATTGAATTAAAGAAAAGTCAAGCTCGTTTCGATGATTTAGCGGATTCAATCCCAGAAATACAATTTTGGAAACTACTTCAGACAAGAGAAGGAAAAAATGTTGTCCAACAGACAAGAGAAATGTTAGAATTAGTTTTTGATAATATTCCTCAGCTTATTTATTGGAAAGACACAAGATTGGTTTATATGGGTTGTAATAAAAATTTTGCATTGTTAAATAATATCAAAGAACCAACAAGTATAATTGGAAGAACTGATAAGGACTTAAGCTGGCTTAAAGACAATTTAGATAGTATTCAAAAGAAAGAAAATGAAGTAATCAAAACTAATAAACCACAATATAATGTTATCGAATCCTTAAAAACAATAAATGGAAACCAAGGCTGGTATGAAATTAATAGAGTTCCTCTTCATGATTCAAAAGGTCATGTAGTTGGTATATTAGTCACATATGAAGATATAACAATTCGGAGTATAGCAGAACAAAAATTGAAAGAATCTGAGGAAAAATATCGTGGAATTCTTGAAAATATAAAGGAATGTTATTTCGAAGTTGATCTAAAAGGTACATTTACTTTTTTTAATGATGCTCTAACTGAACTTATAAACATCCCCCGAGAAGAACTAACTGGAATGAACTATGAAAATTTTGTGAACGAAGAGAATATGAATAAAATTTTCAGCGTATATAACAAAGTATATGAAACAGAACAGCCAGAATCAAATTTTCAATATCAATTTCATAATGATAAAGGAAAACTAATAATTGCAGAGTCTTCAGTCTATTTAAGATATAATTCAGAGGGAAAAAAGATTGGTTTTGCTGGATTAGCGCGTGATATTACTGAAAAATTTTTATTAGAACAAAAGATAAAAGACTCAGAAGAAAAATACCGTAGTATCTTTAATACAAGTCCGGATTATATCTATATCACTGATATTAAAGGTAATATTTTAGATATGAACCCTGCATTGTTAGAACGAGCTGGATTTACTTTAGAAGAAAGTAGAAATCTAAATTTTGCAGATTTTTATGCGGGAGATCGACTTAACGATTTAAAAGAAGCAGGAAAATTAATAATATCGGGAAATGAAGTACGAGGTCTTGAAGTAAAAGCAAAAAATAAATTAGGTGAAATTTTTGAATATGAAGTGAATTCAGTTCCAATTAAAGAAAAAGGAAAAGTCACAAGAATTCTAAATATAGCAAGAGATATAACTCTTCGAAAACAAACAGAAATAAAATTAAAGGAATCTGAGAAGAGATATCGTCATCTATTTGAGAGTTCGCCTTATGCAATCTGGTTAATGGATGAAGATGGAACTATTGTTGACTGTAATTCCACTATGACAAAAATTCTTTCAGTTTTGGATATAAAAGACTTAATTGGGAAAAAATTTTCTGAAGTTTTATCCCATTTGAAAAGATCTAATTACCTCATTAATATATTAAAAGACCGATTTAAAAGATTTCTTAAAGGAGAGAAACTAGGACCTCTAGAACTTCAAATTACTAGGATGGATGAAACCAAAGTTTGGATATCAATTACTAGTTCTCTTGTAAAGATTGGAAATAAAACCCTTACCCAAGCTATAATTCAAGATATAACAGAGAAGAAGATCGCTGGACAAAAAATTAAAGATTCTGAAGCAAAATATCGCCATTTATTTGAAAGTACTCCATATGCAATAATTTTAATTGACAGATCAGGGACTATTATAGATTGTAATCCTGTTACTGAAAAGCTATTTAATAGAAAAATTGAGGATTTAATTAATCGAAATTTCTTAGAAGTAGGTATAAAACCTGAAGAAGCACTACCTCTCTTCAAAGAAAGATATCAAACTATCTTAAAAGGCGTTATTCCCAAACCGTTAGAAATTCAAATTTCAAGATCAAAAGATGGAAGTCTAATGTGGATAAGTATTGATGATTCTTTTGTCGAAATAGGAGGTGAAGAACTTTTTCAAGTAATAATTCAAGATATTACTGAAAAAAAAAAGGCAGAGCAAGAGCTTAAGAAATCTCAAGAGAAATTAAAAGACCTCAATTTAAAATTAGAACAAAGAGTAGCAGAACGAACTAAAGATTTAATTGAATCTGAACAACAATACCGTACCACGATTAACTCATTAAACGATCCGCTTCATGTAACTGATGATAACTTAAGAATCATTCTCTCAAATTCTGCATTTGAAAATTGGTTGAATAATTTAGGTATTGATAAAGAGATTGTCGGTCAAACTGTTTTTGAAGCATTCCCTTTCTTACCTGAAGAAGTTCGCCAAGAGTATGAAGAAGTGTTTAATAGTGGAAAAATGGTTGTTACAGAAGGGAGTTTAATTTTAAACGACACTGAGGTTTTTACAGAAACTAGGAAAATACCAATATATTCAGAAGGTGAAGTCAGTCAAATAGTTACTATTATTCGTGACATTACTGAAAGTAAAAAGATTGAGAATCAGTTAAAAGATTCTGAAAGAAACTTTCGAAATATGATAACTAACTTAGATGAGGGGTATTATAAAGTTGAATGGGAAGGAACATTGTTATATCATAATCCTGCATTCAGTAAAATAGCAGGTTTTGACACATATGAAAATTTTATTGGAAAAGAAGTCCCTTTTTCATGGCAAAAAGATGACGATCAAAAAAAGTACCATCAAGATTTACTTACTAAAGGTGTTATTAGAAATTATATCGTACCTGTAATAAGAAAGAATGGAACGGAAGTTGTTATCCAAATAAATGCTCATCTAATAAAGGATGATAAAAACAACCCCATCGCAATTGAAGGAACCTTTTCTGACATTACGGAAAAATTCAGGCTTGAACAGGAATTGTTAGAATCTGAAAAAAAATTAAGAAGTCAAAATATCGAATTGAAGAAATTAGATAAAATTAAAAACGATTTCATCACAATGGCGGCTCATGAATTAAAAACACCACTAATTTCTATATCTGGTTATACAGATTACATTTTAATGAAACATAGAAGTCACTTAAACGTGGAAATTACTACAGATTTATTAACAGTTCAAAGAAATGTTAATAGATTAGAAGTTTTAATGGATCAACTTTTAGAGGTACTAAAGATAGATGAGAATGAATTAAAATTGCAAAAAGAAGAAACAAATATATCTCAAATTATAAATAATTGCTTGGACGAATTGAGTTATCTGATTAATGAAAAAAATCTTGAAATAATATTGGATCTTGATCTCGATATTACCATTAATATTGATCCTAATAGAATTTTTTCAGTTTTCACAAATTTAATCTCAAATGCAATTAAATTTACTCCTGATTATGGTTGGGTTGAAATTTCTGCTAGAAAAGAGGAGAATCAATATATTTTTAAAGTAAAAGATAATGGAATTGGGCTAGATCGAGAAGAGATTGATCGATTATTCAGAAAATTTGAAAGAATAAAAGCTCCAATTATGAATGAACACATTCACATCAAAGATTCTGGAACCGGATTAGGGTTATATATTACAAAAGGAATTATAACAGCTCATGGAGGGAAAATCTGGGCAAGTTCAGAGGGGGAAAATAAAGGTTCAATTTTTACTTTTACATTGCCTAAATAATGGTTTTTTGAAAAAAAATAACATATATAAACTTATCACATAAATTTTTCTTTAATATTAACAGAATTTTATTTAACTGTTATGTAATATTAAAATTTTTTCAAATTAAAAATTAAACTAATAAACTTTTTACTCGAATGCTTAAATGGCTACATTAATAATTACTGAAAAGAAAAAGGCAGCTGAAGCTATAGCAAAAGCACTAGGTTCTATAAAAACTATAAAAATTTCTAAAAGACTTGATATTTATTTTGTTCAATCAAAGATTGCGTATGTAATACCTTTACGTGGCCATATATTTGAATATAGAAATACTGAAAAATATAAAAGTTGGTTAACTCCACCTCCTCGAGAAATAATAACAAATCCAAATTCTATTCAAAAATTTCAAATATCTGGGATGAGTTCTTATGTTAAAACTATTAAAGATTATGCAAAGCAATGTGATCAATGTATAATTGGAACTGATGCAGATATTGAAGGGTGTGCAATAGGGCTATTTGATGCTCTACCCTTAATAACTAAAATTAATCCTAAAATTAAAATTTCGCAATTGTGGCTCAGTTCTCTTCAGCAAAGTGAAATTATATCAAAAATCAATAATCTTATTACACCAAAGTATACTTGGGGTGAGTCAGGAGAAACAAGAGCGATTATTGATGCGTTTATCGGTTTTTCAGCAACTAGAGAGATAACGAATACACTACGCCCATTGTTGAATAAATTTAAAGTAAGGTTCACATCAATAGGGCGTGTTCAGACTTGCTTATTATACTTAATCTATCTCAGAGAACTAGAAATTTTAAATTTTGTTCCAGAACCATATTTCTTAATTGATGCGGACTTAATTCATTCAAAAGGTATTTTTAGAGCTCATCATCATCAAAATCCATTTAATAAGGGCCAAGAAGTTAGAGCATCCCAAATCTATCAAAAAATTAAAAATGAAAGAATTGGAAATATAATAGATAACTCTAAGAAAGTTAACAGAAGATCTCCTCCCACTCCATTGAATACTTCTAAAGCTCTGGTGTTATTAACTAAAAATTTAAAGATTACTGCCAATACTGCTATGAGAACTATGAATGCTTTATATTTAAATCAAATAATATCCTACCCAAGAACAGATAGTGATGTGTATAAGTTAGATTTTCCACACAAAGAATTCATTCAAAAATTTACTTCACATCCACAATTTAAAAATTACGCAATTGATTTGATAAATAAAAAGAGGGTTAATCCTACAAAGGGGAAGAAAGATTCAGGTGATCATCCTCCAATAACCCCTCTTGAAAGCATAGATCTGAATAGTCCAAAACTAGAAAACAACCTGCAAAAAAAAGTTTATGATCTTCTTGCCCGCCATTATCTTGCCCTCTTTGGGGAAGACGCATTAGAATCCAGACAGTATTTAAAGATATTAATTAAGGATGAAGTATTTAATGCTCAAATTGTCTCTTTAATCACTCCAGGATTTTTAGAAATTGCTCCATTCTTAAAAATAAAATACGAAAATGAAATAGAAATCCAAGGTAATATAGTCCCTATAAAAGAAATTTTATTTCTCCAAAAAGAAACCAACCCTCCACCGAGGTATAATGATACATCATTGCTTAAGCTTATGGAAAAGAATCATTTAGGTACTAAATCAACAAGACCAGTAATAATAAGGTTGTTACAAACTCGTGAATTAACTGAAAGAATCAAATATAAATACTTTATTACAGATCTGGGTAAATTTATAATAGAAAATTTAATAAAAGTTTGGCTTCCATTTTTAAAACCAGATTTTACCAGAAAAGTTGAACAAAAACTCGAGGATATCAAAAATAATAAAAAGAAGATGAATGAGGTTATTGATGAAACAAGAAAGGAATTTTTACAACTGTTTGATAAATTCCTTTTGAACAAAAATAAATTAGTTTCTAAAATTGATAACTTCAAGATTGATTATACTATTCCACTTACTACATCAAATTGTCCTTTTTGCAATAAAAATCAAATGAAATTTATCAATGCAAAAACCAAGAGATTTTTAGTTTGTTCTGATGATGATTGTAAGCAGTTTTTATCTCTACCAAAAAATGGAAAATTAGAATTACTAAAAACTGTTTGTTCAATATGTGGATTTAATATATTTAAAGTAAACCTCATAAAAAATAATAGATCTTATACATACTACTTATGTCCAAAATGTTGGAATGAGGGATTGAATAACAAATCTGGTAAGGGATTTTGTTCTAATTGTGAATTTTATAAAATTTCAAGTGGAAAGTGTGTAAAGAAGTCATAATTTCTATAAAAGTGTAATTTATAGAAAATCTTTTGAATCAAATCGATATGCTGCTCGTGTTAATCCAACATAATTATCTGATATCTTATAATACATTTTTCCATCCACAATTTTTTTTTGCAAATAATTGTTTTTAATAGTATGGTTTAAAGCGTGAACCATTGTCCCTAAAGTTACTGGTCCAATAAATTCATGTTGTTTCTTTGTAACTCTTATCAGTTCTAACTCAGAATGCCATTGTCCATCAAGCAGGGACATTAAGATATCATTTTTAATAGGAGTTTTAATGTCTTTTATTTTATTGAATAAATTTGAATAATTTGGTTTATAGTAAGGATTTTCATCAAACTCTTCCATATTTAATTAAACCTGAAAAGAAATTAATTATATTATGATGAAATATAGGGATTTTTTATTTAATCAAATGTATTATCTCTGTATTATGAGGATATTTCATTTTTAAAGTAAATTTGGTGGTATACCCTCATTATAATATTTAGCTCTTGTGATCCAATTTTCAGAAAACTCAGGGATCATTGCTAATATTGATCCACCTATCCACACTGAGAAAGTTCTTTCCATAGGGGCAATGATTCGAATTCCAAGATTTTTCTTTTTTCTACGGGCAAGCTCTAATTCTAATTCTTGATACATGCGTGATTTTAAATTAGGAAACATTGAGGAACCTCCTGAAAGGAAGATATTATTCAATAAATCCGGACGAATATCAA
>JBHLNK010000123.1:0-7302 GCA_048941625.1 Promethearchaeota archaeon
CCATTCATCCCAATTTGTAAATGGAGGTTCTTGTTGTATTCCAACTATTTTTACTGACTAGTATATTTTATTTTTACTTTGATAATACCAGTTAGATTGAGGATATTTAAAGAAACAACTTAATGCATAACGTTTTTATAGGACCAAAAGTAACCAAATAATAACAAATCCAATGAAAAGGATTACTTTATCCAAAAACTATATCAAAGTTTTAAGAGGAACCCTTATGCAAAAAAGAAAGTTAATGTTATTAAGTCTAAGTTTAATAGTTTTTTCAGTATCTATCCTTCCTACAGTTCATGCCGCGTTTGTTCCTGGAGATGGAGGAGGAAACCCTACGACTAAATATGGTTTCTTTTTTTGGACAACCTATGATTTTCCCTGTCAAACCGTAATCGATACTTATGAAAATATCCTTCAATCAAAAGGATATTATACTTATGAATTTAAAGATTTAAAACGCGGAACCACCCAATATACGATAGGTACAGCAATGAGTTTTATAGACTCACTTGAGGATTTCAACGATATAGTCTTCTTATATTTTGCGGGACATGGATGGTATTACGAATCCACAGACACTTCCACAGTCTACATTAAATCTAATATCCTAACAATCAGTTCTTCTCAGTTACGCTCTTATTCAAATGCTTGGGAAAGTTCAGATGTATGTATATTAGTCGATTCGTGTCATGCAGGTGATTTTGTAGATGAGTTTCAAAGTAAAAATGGATATTTAGCAATGTCTTCATCAGATGAAGACTATGAAGCACTCTATAACAAGATTACAAAAGAACCTGTGTTTAGTTCTACTTTTTGGTGGTTTATAAATACCTATCCCAACTTAGATGCAATAGATGCTTTTTATAATGCGAGAATGTTCTGGCCTCTCTTCCATGCTCAAGTCTCTGATAACAGTGATTATGATTTCTTTTAACTATATAATAATGAGAATAAATAGATGTAATTTATTCTCCTTTTTTTTTCTTTTTTAGTAAATATCATTAAATCCTTTTTGAAGAATTTAGGTTTCATGAAGTATTAGATCTTCATGAATCTTGCTCAAAATTAGAAACTTGATGTTTTACTAACTGTTATCATGTACAATACAATACTAAATTCGGAGTCTATTAAGATTTAAAAGGTATTAATTTATAAAAGATAATATATCTAAGATAGAGTCTATAAATTGAAAGAATAAAAATAATTGAAAAAAATAAGTTTAATTATTTTAAATTTTTTTAGTAAAACTTTAGAAAATCAATGTATAAATCAACCGCAGGAGGATAATCAAAAAATCCTCCAGTCCAATAAATAACAACTGACTTAATAGGAAATGCTGATAACCAACTTAAAGACAGTGTGTTCAATCCTTCTTGGATTTTAAAAGAGTCATATAAAAAATAGAATTCATAATAGACCCGTACATTGATGCATTTACCAAAATCCCAATTTAAAATCTTAATCTTAAGTGTATCATGTTCTCCATATACTTGAACAAAATTCGTAAACTCTACATTAAAGGATAATTCCCAGTAGGGCATATCCCAATATTTCCATTTAGGACTGACAATTAAGCATTCTGCGTTTATAGAATAAGTATCCCAAATATATCCTGATTCATAATATCCTGTATTAATATTATAGCTTTCTGCACACCCTAATGGAGGACCTGGATCTTCTGGAGGTACAATTTTTGCTAAAACAACAGTTGGTATTATAAGAAAAAAAAGACCGCCCATTAGACAGACCTTATATAAATTAGATTTTTTCATTTTTACCATCTTCTTATTTAATTTATTTTTATTCAAATCAAAACTTAGTCGTGAGACTCTGAATTGAATAAAGGCTAAATTTTTCTTATATTAAATGAATTTCAATTACTAGATTAATAAAGAGACTATTTAAATATTTAGATCGAGAATAAAGATATTGAATAAATCAATATAGCTTTAATACAGTCCTATAAGTCTCTATTCGAAGACAAATCAATCCCTAAAAACTCCTTGAATAGAATGCGTGGGTAAGGTGAGTATGCAAGGGAATAGTATATCTTAATAACTGTATGTATCTATACTAAGTATATCGCATTGTTTTTAAAGTTAAACCCTTCCATTTTAAAATTTTTATTCCCAAAATTATATATTCTCATAGTCTCAGAATTTTAAAAATAGTTTAAAAAGTTACATAGACGATTTTTTTTCAGTTTCGATAAAAAAATAGCAAGATTGAGGAGTTAATTATAACTTATCTTTATTTTCTAAACTTAAAAAAACCACATCAAATCGAAATTTTGATTTATAATATAATCAAATTTCTATAGGAATTAAAAAAAAAAATTAAATTTAAAAATTAATTAATTTGTGTTAAATCCTTATGCCATACTATAATGGACCTAAATAAACGTAGCCTAGATTGTCATCCCAGTAACTAAAACCCCCTTCCATTACACCATCACACCAAATTTTAACCCAGACTTTAACCATTACATAATTACCACTAACTAATCTACTTTGGACTTTTCCCTCAACACTATATTTCACAGCGACTATCCAACTGCTCCATCGAGTAAATTCTATTTGTTCAATGACATTTACAAATTTAAAATATTTTTGATATATGAATGGCCATAAAATCCAATAACCATCCGTCCAAAATGAATAACTTTTACTATAAGATCCAATAAAAGGTCCCATTGGATCATCATCTAGAGTGACATCCAATTTGGCAGTTACTTGAAATCTTTTTACCAAAACCATCGGTTCTACTGGTTGCCATCCTTGTATATAATATTCATGATGATACTGTGTTGCTAAAACCGTAACTGATAAAGATCCAATAATAGCTAATGATAATAGACCGAATATAAGTTTAGTTCTTTTTGACAACATCCTTAATTCATCTTTTGATTTTCTTAATATCTTTGATTTTTTAATAGAACTTTATTGTAGATTTCTTCAAAACGCTTAAAGATAATTCCATATATAAATTTGGTTATTACCATTAAAGATATAACCTACTTCTTCAATTCTTATATCATTATGTAAATTTAATGTCAATTCAAGAAAAAAATATACTGCCCTATCCAAATCTAATCTTAAACTTCTAAATCCAATAATTAAACGACATTTCATGGTATTATTTAGAAATTTTGGTGTAATTAAAAATCCTAAAGCGAATAGTGTATATTAATCCTGATTTTATACAACTGGTCTTATACATCATTCAAATAATCAATAATGTTGGAAAATAAGAAAGTTCCATTATTTGAGAAATTCAAATTCAGAGTCTGATTTCAATGAAAATTCAACAGAAAAACATTGATTAATTATATTATAAACATTATAAATTATTTATAAACGATCTAAACTTTAGTATTTAAAAAATTCATAAATATGAAAATGGAGACTAAAGTATTATTATCTGGTCTTGAATTTCCAGAGGGCCCTCGATGGCGAAACGGAAACTTGTTTTTTTCAGACTTTATTGGAAGAAAAGTCATTGCCGTTGATGAAAAAGGTAAATCAGAAATTATAGTAGAAATGAAGGATTTCCCGTCGGGATTGGGTTTTTTGGAGGATGGTAGGATGCTTATTGTCTCAATGCAGAAACGCTCACTAATGCGTTTAGATCCAGAAGGATTGAAAATTCATGCAGATTTAAGTAAATTTACCGAATATAATTGCAATGACTCTGTGACTGATTCCCAAGAACGAACTTACATAGGAAACTGGGGTACAAAGTCACTTGAATTTCCAGCTGAACCTACATGCATCGTTATGGTAACAAAAGAGGGAGATGCTAGAATTGTTGCAGAAAATCTTATTTTTCCCAATGGATGTATTGTGACTCCTGATTGCAAAACTTTTATTGTAGCAGAGACTTTTGGAAGAAAATTAACTGCTTTTGATATTGAGAATTCAGGAAATCTAATACATCGAAGAATTTGGGCAGAGATGAAAGATTTTACTCCAGATGGTATATGTCTTGATGAAGAAGGTGCCATTTGGGCTGCAAATCCAACTAAAGCGGAAGTATTACGTGTTTTGGAGGGAGGTGAAATCACTAATACTATTAAAGTAAAAGATACAAATGTTTATGCCTGCGCTCTAGGTGGAGATGACGGAAGAACTCTTTTTCTTTGCACTAGTCAATATTTAGAAGGTAAAAAATCAAGCGGAAGAATTGAATTTTTAAAGGTTGAAGTTCCGGGTGTTGAAATTCCATAATAAAAGAATTTTATTTTATAATAAAAATTTACATTTGAAGAAAAGTCAAAATTTTCGATATCAATTCTTTCATAATTCAAGCAATTACATTTTCATATTTTTTTAGCGATACTTTATTGCAAGAAAGAGTCCAATGCATAAGCTGATAAGAGCAAATATCAAGCCGACGAATAATATTGACCTAGAAACTCTCGTAGCGATATCTGGCGAGACTCCCGCTAACATCCGATAAGTGAAAAATGACAATGCCATGGATCCTGCGAAAAAACCAATCGCAATTAAAATGAAAATATAACCTGCCAATCTTCTTTTTTCCATTGGATTCAAAATTCACACCTTAATTTCAATAAGGAAATATTATTTAATATTTTTTCATATCCAATTTCAAATTAAATAAATCTTTTAAGTTAATTAGAATTTTGAGTCCCTTGATCTATATCTATAAATGATTATTGTTGATAAAAACGCAAGAATAGTGAATAGTAAAAGGAGTGGATAACTTGATATTATATAGTCCTCTATAAATAGAGAGGAAATACGAGTCTCTTTAAAATACATTCCATTTTCCACTATTACATTTTCACTTGTAGGATAGATGTTTGCAAGTTCTTCTTCAAGATTAAAAGTAAAACTTTGATTAAAATTGTGGTTATGGAAAAGATGACAATTCAAATTGACGAGATCAAAGATATTGCTATATTTTGTTCCATATTCACCTTCCACATGTACAGCATCTAGAACGTCTCTACAGGCATCAACAGTAAGATTTTCATCATTTGTTATTTCCTCAAGCATATTACAAGCTGTGATATACCGCTCACATGGGTAATAACCATTAGCATAATTTACAAGGTTAAAATTTGTAGATACCAAATAATGAGAGTTAACTTTCCTGGTAAAATTAAATTCTCCCTCTGGACCAACACTTATTACAACTGAGTCCCCTGAAGCATCTGCCGCATGAACTTGACAACTCCAAGAATTACCTAAATAATGAGAAAGGAACCAATCAATAACATCACTTACATTCTGACATTCAAAAAGAATATGCCATGCTAAATCCATATATTTCAATTCTAGCTCAGGATGAGGATTCAGAGATACTGTTGGCAGTCCATTTCCATCTAAACATAACCCTTGATCATTCATCCCTCCTTGTACATGTCCATCAGCGGGATCATTATTATATTTAAATCCAAAACCAACACAACCATAAGTAGTCATACCGCCATACGGAGTAGGAATTTCTTGAGACGGTACAAGCCACATACATGTTCCTGTTAAGCAATAATCCTCATTATTTCCAAAAAAAACCTTATTACTATAGTTTGCCGAAAATATGGAACAGGAATTAGGAACAATCGTATTCTGAGGAAGATACGACTGTTTTTCATATCCTGTGAAAGGTATATTAAGTAAGGGTAAGTATAGAAGAAAGATTAGAGTAATACTAGCAAGTAATATTCTTTTATGCGTGAGACGCTTTATTTTGAATATTTGAAATATCATGGTATAAGAATTTTTAAAATAGTTCAAAAGGCTTATATAGACCATTTTTTAATGATCTTTTTCATTAGTTAATTGTTCAATTGAAAAATAAAAACAATTTTAGTTCTCCCTATTTTATAAAACTACTTTTGAGTTAGGATTTAAATTAGATTAAAAAATATCTATTAGTGTGAATAATCAAGAAAATCCTATCATACAAAGAATCATTGATGACATTACAGTTCGTTATTCGGATAATTTAATTGCAATCTATGGAATTGGTAGCTTTTTTGATAATTCACTTCCTTTAAACTGGGTTAAAAATGATATTGATCTCATTGCAATAGTAAAATCAAAAGAGGAAATCCCTACTCAAGATTGGACTGATATTCCCTATAAAAAAAAACAAATGGATGGATATCAAGTATGGATTGGATTCAATACGATTCAGGGATACCAAAATGCTAAACGTTTTAGAAATGAATCATTTGCAAATTATGAATGGAGTTTAATCGAACTCAAGCACCCTGAAAATTCCAAATTACTTTATGGAAAAGATATTAGAGATCAATTACCTAGTACAAATAACCTTGAGTTTAATTATGATGATATTTTAGCACGAGGTTTATACCACATAAACAAATCTTTAAGTCTTAGAAATCCTAAAATCGCTAAAAAGGAATTATCAAAAGCAATCTTTAAAACAGGATTCTATTTTTGTATTTTTCTAGATTCGACTTATCGTAAAACTTCAATATTAGAAATTGGAAATTATTTGAAAAAACTTGAAAAAGAAGGAGTGAATTTAGATGAAATGATTAGGTATTTTCAAGAGGCATTAATTTTCCGCGTTTCTGGAGAATTCAAATCAAGTTTCAAGGATTTGCAGAATAATTTTATTCAATATCTCTTTAAATTACTCCAAAATGGAACTCTTCATAGTAAAATGGAATTCCAACAATTGATAGATTATTTAACAAATTATTTTAATGGATTTCCCCATTTAATCCAGAAATTAAAAAAAAAATTTGAATTTTTGAGAAATACAAAATAAATAGTATTTTATTATATTTTGAAATTTTTTTATTCCACTAAGGTAAATTCCACGTCTGATTTCAATGAAAATTTAGTGAAAAATTATATTACAAAAATGTTTAATAGATAATTATAACAGAAGAATTGATAAAAATGCCTAGATCAAGTTTAGATGAAATCCATGAAACGATTAAAACAATGTTGAGTTATGTGCTAGCATTGTCTGAGAGTCCAATACCGACCGTATATGAGTTAGCCCATTATTTAGCAGATAATATTTTGGCGAAAGTATGCCTAGCCGTTGCAATTGATAAAGGGGAAGAGCAACAAACATATACAATTAATGACCTTAGGATTTAATTATGAATGAAATATTAATGAGGTAGTGAGAGAGGTTAAATGAGACGTTATTGGTGTAAAAATTGTAATAAAATGGTCGATATTAGAAAACATCACACTTTTCTTTTAAGACTTTACCTTATAAGACGGGTTTGTGCCATATGTGGAAAAAAAGTAAAAAAAAAGAGGATTCCGAAATAAGTAAACTGAA
>JBHLNK010000124.1:0-7272 GCA_048941625.1 Promethearchaeota archaeon
TTCCAATTTTTTTATTTTTAATCTCATCATTCTCAGTAAAGATTCTAAAAAATTCAACATTTAGACTATATTCATTACATGAAACTTGAGATAATTCTGAAAATATAACATCTTTAAATCCTATATTCAGATCTAAATGCAAATTTCCATTGATTACATCTGAATTTTCATTTAAAATATCATATTTATAGATAAGTTGATCTCCCAAAGAGTATTTATAAAGATAAGTATTATTTATCTTTCCAAAATGAATAGCTCCTTTAGGGATACCCTCAAAAGGAGTCTCATTTGCTACAAATACACCGTAATCATCAAATTCTAATGTATATCCAACATCTATATCTGGATGAATATATGTCCCCCAAGTTTTATTATCGTCTTTAAGATTAGACACAAGGAATGGTTGCGTAAAGTTCCTTCCATAAAATACTGAAGAATTTGGCAAATACCATTTATTATGAAACCATATTAGCTCAAATTCTGGAACATATTCAAGAGTTATGCTTGTAAACGTATACTTCAAGGGGGAATTAAACACAAGTTCATTATTCTCAGCAATCCAATAATTTTCAATTGGATATTCATATAAAATTCCATTATAATCGGTGTATAGTCCTTTTACTCCAACAATCTCTCCTAATTTTTCTACTTCTGTAAGATTTGCTCGATAATTTTCATTTAATAGAAGATTTGTACTTACTGAAGATTCAGGATAAATGGTTTGGAAGGATTCTCCTGTCAAAATGCATTCAAGGATCTCAATCGTTTGGCTTATTTCAATTGGAATATTCTCAGTAGCTCGTTCATAATAGAAATAATTATTATTTCCATCCCCGGTAAAGTTCGCTGGAAGAATATAAGATATAAAGGCTAATTTCATGATACCGTCACGGATAGTATTATTATTAATGGATTTGATTAAGAGAGGATTTTTGATATTTATATCATTGCTATTATGGATAGGAATAAAGTTATTAGCAGTAGGATTTTGAAGATACCATACAAAACTATCGTGTAAACCAGGGTTCCAAACTGATTTTTCTACACCATCATTTTCTGCCCTCAAAATTCCATTAAAATCTTCCCATTGCTCAGATGTGTAATTATAATATACTAATCTAAATCGTGAATTCCATTCATAGTCAGATTTAATAAATTCTCTATTGATATTCCAATCCAAAGCTAATTCCAAATCGAGATCAAAATAATCTGTAGGATTTAGACTACCAAAATCTAACTCGATTGGAGTTATTAAAGGTATTTGAATATCATCTATAGCAGAATTTCTAAATCTACTGGAAGAATATAACGAATAATCTTGTAATTCATTAGGATCATACTTATTTGTATCTTTCCCTTCAATATGTATATTTTCTAAGGGAAAGCCTTGATATGTGTTATTTAAATATACTTCAAAATCAAAATCTATATCATTGAGGAATAAGTCAGCATAGGCTGAGCCATTTTCTCTTCCAAACATCGGTGTAAGTATTGAATTTTGAAGTGTAAACCGTAAATTATTCTTACCCAAATATGGATCATCATAGAATCCTGAATCCAAAAAGTTATCCTGTTTTTTAGAAAAGGACGAATTTAATGATATAGAATTATCATTGATTATATCAACATCCCCACATTTCAACAAATAAAGATAATCTATATCAAGTCCATTTTCTTCTGCTAAATCTACAATAATAGTTTCTGTACTAGTTGGGTTAGATATTAAGTAAAAGTAATTCTTCCAGGAGTTAGTAAAAGAGGTTATTTGAGTTGCTCCGTCCTTTAAATAAGCTGTTCCATCAGAATCAGTCTTTCCTTGAAACATGACAATATAATCATCAGAGGTTGACAAACTATAAAAATCAAAATAGACTTTCTTAGTATCTGGATCAATTTGAGTTGTACATCTATACATAGCAGTTTCAATCATTCCTTGCGCTTGCCAACACCATCCATTCGAATAACTACTAATTGCTGTTCTAGTCCTTACGTAAACTTTTCCATCTGTACCAATATAATCATCCATATCATTAGAATCAAAGATATCAGATCCCCCAGGTGAAGCTGAATCAGAATAGATCCAATAGCTAGATGGTTCACCCGGAGACAGATCTCCTCTTGACCACAATGTTTCCCAACTAGCAAGATCATAGTTATATACCTCTAAATAAAAATCAGGAGTTCCAGAGTGCATAGGTGCCCATGCTTTGATATAAATATATAAGTCAATATCAACAACCTCCCCTCTATCTGTACAAGCGTCAAATTTATAATAATCATACATATTTAACGTAAATGAAAACCACCCACCATTGTGATATGCGGTACAATATCTATGATATTGATCATCATAATATAGAGACCAACCATCTTGAGATTGAGCCGAACCTGACCCATGGCTATAGACAAAAGATTCATCCGTGGCCTTTCTACCGTAAGTTCCATCATTATTATTTATATAATTTCTAGTCAACCGATAACTATCATCATCTTCTCTCCATAAATCTGATACTTGCCCTGTAGCACTAACAGTTGCTTGTCCATCCTCTTTATGGGATACAATATAATTAGCATATTTCTTACTCACAATATTTGCATCAGCAAATACAGTTTCATCAAATAAAAACGAATCAAGATTATCAACGGAATCAAATGTGTATGTTGGACTAAAACTGTAATCAAAAATATTATTGGTATCCATTTCATCATGGAAGGAATAAATTATATCAATATCTGAACAAATATGGGCCCATAGATTCTCAGGAATTAGAATAGCATCTTGTGAGGTTGTATTTATGCTTTCAATATTTCCTCTTTTGTAAGCGTAACTCGCTATTAATGATTTATATTTTTCAAAATCTGTTTGATCTTGAACTTTTATATAAAAGTGAGACTCTATTGATTCGATTAGAATACCATGATAAATATTATTATAACGACTCTCAATTCGAGGTTTAAATTCTGGATCAGTATCAATAACATTAAGCAAATCAGATGAATTACCATTTAGAAAAGCATGCCATTTTTGCTCATTACAATCATAATTGAAAGAGATTATATTTGTTTCATAACTATCTCTTAGGTTATTATCATTAATTGTAATTGATAGATCATCATTAACCGCAATAGTTACAGCCCCACTTTGAACGTCACTAAGTTTTCTAAATTTAAAGTCAACACGATATAAATCATGGTCTGCAGTCCAAGGCTTATATGAAATTAAGTTAATACTATCAAGATGTATAATAAACGAGTTATTATCTTCTAATTTTATTCTAAAAAATATTGTATAACTCTGAATATCTTTGTTATCTATTTTATCAAATTGATCACTAAAGAGTGAAAATGTAAGAGTATTATCCAATATTGAAGGAGTGATTGGCTCCCAAGCTCCTTTAAGATTCAAAAATTCAAAAATAGCATCTTCTTGCAAAGAAATAGAAGTAGCTTCCCCCACTAATTTGATATCAAATCTATGAACATCAACTAAATCGGAATAAGGAACATCAAATCTAAATTCAATATCTAATTGATTGGAATTATATTGATAAGAGGAAGATATATTAAAGAACTGATCATCAGTATTGTATGCATAATTTGAAGCTGATAAGGGATTACCAATATTTATATTATGATAATTAAAATCCAAGTCAGTTACTTTTGTATCAATTATGCTAGCACCAGCATACACACCAATAGAATTAGTTAGAAAATATTCTTTATCATCTAGAGTTCCTATAAATTCTAACTGGTCAAATTGAATTGTGTTATTTGTTTCTAATTTGATAATTTGTGAACTAAAATCTGTATTATATTCAGGGATAATGGTAAATTCTTGTGTAACTTCTCCACCACTTAATAATCTTAGTTTTATTTCGTTATCAGTTTTTCCTTTACAATTTATTACAATTTGATCGTTTTCTGTAACCGTAACATTAGAATCATAAATATCACTTTTCAAGCTTAATGTTTCGGTTTGGTCAGTTTGCATGTAAAGCATTCCACCTTCCTGATGTTTTTTAGCAATAGAATATTTTACTTTGGGATCTGAAAAATCAAATCCACCAGTATTACTAGGACTTATTCTAAAGTTGTAATGCTCGTCTTGCATATCTCCTAGGTTAAGGTTGAAAGTTAGAGGGGTTCCATAGGAAACTGTTTTCAAACTCACAAACTCATAGTTGGAGGGGCGATTATTCCAAGTAATTGAATCATCAAAACTACCGACTGCCCATACAGATGTTTCAGCAGTTGATACATAAACAAAATCTTTTCTGTTAACTTCAAGGGTTCGACTGTCTTGATCATCATAATATAGGTAATTTATAGGTGAAATTGCGAAAAAGGATTCCCAGTCTTCAGCTACAAGGGTCCCTTCAAGAAAATCAACCTTTAGTTCATGAATGCTATTATCATATGAACCAACAAATATGTGAGGTTGAGTACTAAATACTGTAGGTTCTATTCGAGTAGAGCCGGATAATTGAGTTCCGGAACTAGCGGCTATTACATTTCCACCCTCATCTTTTATATAAATTGTATCAGTATAAGTATCAGAATAAATAATGTAATTAAAATCCCAAGTTTTAGCATGGCCAAACATTGCCCAATAGTCTATTAATGTACTTTCAAACGTGCCAATAGATTCAGACTGGACAATATGATACTCTGTATCATCATATCGTGTGGCATAAAGATCCCAGTGAATTTGAGTTCCATTTATGATTTCTTTGGCAGAGATATAATCTTCCCATGGATCATCAATCATAAATGAGGTAAACTCAGTTGGATTGTAATAATTATCATTAGGGTAAAGAGATCGTACGACAGCTGAATGAGTAACGTTATCATAAAAATCTATAGAGTCTGATTCTGTACCAGTTAACTCCCATAAAATAGTATTAAAATTATCTCTAAATTTTAGTTCTTTTTCTGGTTCTTTAATATTGAATCCACTATATCCTAATAGTTTCAGGCCATTTGCAGTCATTTCAATATTATCACTTACATGTCTTCCATCAATTTGAGTAGACTCAAAATCATTATAATTTAATCCATCAGTTTTTAGAAGGCAATAGGTATTAAATGCGCCAATATTCAAGTATGAATCGAGAATAGCTGAATCTATCTCAGTTAGAAGTCTTAATTTAATCTGATGCAAATCATTAATATATTCGTCATAAAAGTTGGAACTAGCATTGCTAAATGTAGTAGTTGTATCAGGAGCTGGATATGATGAATTTGTCACATAAAAATTATTTGGGTCTATAATAATATTTTGGACACTAAAACGATTAGAAGAATCTCCATTTGAGATCAAAATTTTACTGTTTTCATAAAACCCACTGTAAGTTTTATATGTTTGATCATTCGGATAATTATGTAAGAAGCTTGCTCCATCTTCAATTGATGAATTTATAACTAATTTACCTTGAGCATTAATAGTATTAGGAAAGCAATCTCCATAATATATACTATTTATTTTGTCACTACCTTCTGTAATCCAATCTGGTCGGAATTTATCTCTAGAATTGTCTTTATTCCAAAACTCTAAATAAATCTCGTCAGCATATGTCGAAGATGAATCTAATGGGAAAAGAGGAAGAGATTGCCATTTATTTAGCTCATAATTCCATATTTGAATAGATAGAGGACAATTTGTAACTTCTGTCGAAATTATTGAAGCACTGAATGCTAATTGAATAGAACTTAAGCTCTCTCGATCAATTAAAGGTAATTGAAATCCAAATTCAAATCCAAAATCACCAGGATGTTCCTTTAAAGTTGAAACATATTTTGACCAATCTAATAAAGCTAACTCATTCTCCTTTATTTCAGCCCCCTGAGTTGCAGGTGCATCTTCATTTATCTCTTCAAGTTTTAAATAATATACTCGAGTGCAGAATTGATCTGTACCCTCTCTACCAGCAATGAATTCGAGATTTGCTAGATTCTTAAGATATACTCTTGTAATATTAATATAACTCCCAGATTTGATGGATTGAAATTGTTTTCCATTGTAATCTGCATATAATGTACCTGAGACGCCCTCAAATGTCTCAATGACACATGTTAGATAATAATCTTTAGTTCCATCGAGAGTAAGTCCAGCAAATTTAAATTTTTCTGCCCAAATATACTCAAAGTAAGTATAATCTGGAGGTTCCATATATACTCTTACATCGCCGCTGTCTATTTGAACAAAAGTATCAAGATTTATTGGATCTTTAGTAGTTGTAAAATCATTATAAGTAGAATTTAATCTTCCCCAATCTCCCCATGTATCATCACGAAGAGTAAATCCTGTTAACCAATAATTTGTTAAACTTTGTGGAAAATTTCCTGAATTATAAATTAGTGAAATTCCTGAAGAATTATATGGTTCAATATTGATTAATCGATTTCTAACCATCGAGTATTGGGCATCATTTGCCCCACCTTGTGGATCATAATAATTATAGATACCTTCATTTTCTGCATCATGAATATCTGAGTAGTACATAGATGAGAAATTATAATTGTTACTAATAAACGGATTGGAAATTAACACATTATCAATATAGTTACCCTCAAAATTACCATTAAAAGACTCATCACCATAAATATCATCCTGTCCATTTGTATATTGGGAAAGTTGTCCACTATCATAGGAATAATCATATTCAATTAAAGAATTTTCTAACTCTGGCATGGAGGTATATTCAGAACTCATCACCTCATCCCAACCTTTCTTAATATTAGGATAAACTACTTCATTTCCTAAACCTGAAATAACGGGCAATTGTTGATATGTCATCCCATTGGGTAAAGAGTGCCAATCAGCATAAGGATCATAATACTTAGTTGTAGGGTTCAACCATAAAAATGGTAAAGCAAGATCATCATAAAATGTTCCTGATGCTGACACCTGCTGTATGTCTGGAGTACCAGAATATTGTTTGAAAGAGGGATCAATTGTGGTTCGTTCTTCAGCTACAAATGACTTGAAACTATAAGCAATTCTCACTAACTCTAAGTTGGACCAAATCGATGCTAAGTCAAGTTTAACCTCAGAAGTAGAATACTGATAATTATTAAGACTAAGAGTCTGCCAAAAATTAACACTTTGGACCTTATAAGAAATTAGATTTATTTTCTCAATAGGAGTTTTGGATAATGGGACAATAGTAGTGGATTCTCCTAAATCTTGCCTAGTAAAAACTTCATAATAAAAGCATATAGGACTATTTATGTTGTTCAGATCTGTCAAATGTCTAATCTTGGTTTGGAACA
>JBHLNK010000125.1:0-7271 GCA_048941625.1 Promethearchaeota archaeon
AGGGGCGAAACCAACATCAAGAGGATCATAATCATATACCAACATTAAAATTGGAAATAGAATCATAGCGACTCCGCAACCTATATAGATCAACCAATCCCATTTTACTGCTGTTCCTTTCATATTTTTTATTCCATTATCCAATAGTAATGCGATAGCCATAGAAGTTAATGCTAAAGTCCAAATCGAGGCAGCACCATATCCAGCCCATGTACCATCTGTTGATGTAATAACTCCACCAAAGAAGTATTGTGTATCACTAATACTCCCTATTGGGGTGAAAATTGAAATAAGAGCCAAGATTGCAGCAATTAAAACATAGATCCAAGTATCTTTCTTAAAATCTACCAAAATTTTTTCAACTCGTTTTTTTAACCAATTTTATATTATTTAATAAAGTTTTTTTTTGAAAAATTTCGTATTAATTCCTCTTTCTTCCCAATATATATAAATCTTATTAAATTTCGTTCTTGTTTCACATTAATTTAAGAATAAATTAAAATCAAATTACTTCACGACAAAAAAACATTATTATCATATTATTAAGAGTAATATTTTTAAATAATTTTGTCTAAAGTCTTGGTTTTTTAAGAGATAGCCAAGAATTTCTTGCTTTTTATAAACTTGTTTGTTATATTATTAACTAGTTAACAAATATCCACTAATGATAATGCTTTATACCACTAAAAACAGAAGATAATGAATCATATGGTCACTCAAAAAAAAAAGTGAGAATTTTTAATTCACAGAATTTTCAATTATAACAAAAAATTTATCAAAAATCATCATTATGTTTACAACTATTTAGGTTTTGAATCATAAATTAATTTAAAGTTCCTAGATATTTTTATACTTGTTCTCCCCTTGTTTTAATAATATTTCAATTTAATTATAATGAAAGTTAAATCTATGAAAGAAATAGTGTGATTATTAATGGGAGAAACTGACAAAATAGTTAGGTTTAGTGAAGAAACCTCACCATCAAAATTCATTGCACTCATCGGAGTTCTTTTTATGATATTTGAAGCTATTATTTTCTTTTATTCCTCAGATCCTGAAACAATTTTTATACTATATGGGATTCTTGAAATTTTGTTTGCTGCGGCGATCTTTTTATCTCTAAATCTTATTGGTTTATGGAAAATAAAATTACCATACTATTGGTGGCTACTACTTATTTTTAGTGTATTGTTAATAATCTTTGAAGCTCTAGCTGCAGATGATGGTTTTATTTTTACAAGTTTTGCTCTTCCCTGGCTACTAGCATTTAATTTTAATTATTTTCCTGCAATCTTAATTTTATTCGCGGGTTTAATAGAACTTATTCAACAAAAGAAGGAATGGAAAGCTTCAGAAATTTTAACTCTTGTTGGAGCAGGTTTTGCTATATACGATTGTATATTAGCATTCGGCTTTTATGGAGACGACTCCTATGGTGCACAAGATGGACGATATTTTACATATGGATTTTTTGGATTAATTGCCGTAATAGTTTTACTACTTACGAAGCAAAAATGGGTTGACATTAAAATACCTTTTACATGGTGGGGACTTTTAACAGTTGGACTTATTCTATTCTATTGGGTGACCCCTATTGCGAATAGATATGGACTTGGTGAAGATTATGCTGTTGCTGGTTTTGGTGGTGTAATCCTTTTACTTGCGTTTGTATTACATCTAAAAGATTATTAATTATAATTTTTTTTTTCTTTGCTTAATTTTTAATTTTAAAATAAATTAATAAAAGTGATATCACTTTACTTAGTGAGCTTAAAATGGTCAAAGACATTGAAAAACAGTTCATGAAGGCTGAGAAGCTTTATAAAGCTATGCAATATAAAAGAGCAGCAAAACTCTATGATTCTGTAGGGCAATCCTATTTAACTCAAGGCAATTTTGAGCTTGCTCGAGATTGTTATTTTGATGCTGCTAAGTGTTGTATGAATGAAGATAAATATCTAATTGGGATAGATTTCTTAAGAAAGGCGGGAAATGCATCACTTTTTAATGATGAAATTCTAGAAGCCAATCAATTCTTTAAAGAGGCTTTCAATTATATTCCAAATTTAAGAAGTACCTCGGATCGAAATCATAACTTTGTTTTATTTTCAGGCTTATCCTTTTTATGCTTTTTCGTTAAGGGAGAACAAGAAGAAGGACTAAAATTAGTAAAAAAAATTAGAACTTATGTTGATGGTGCCTATTTTAAAGAAAATCCATTAATTCATCTTATCACAAATTTAACTATGGTATCAAAAGAAAAAAAAGAAAAATATGTTGAAAGAATCAAAAGAGACTTGGATAATTTAAAGTTTCGTAAAGCTGAAATATTTCTTGCGAAAAAAGCTTTAGTTATAGCAAAAGCATATACCTCATTAATTATCACACTAAACCTTGATAAAGAGATCTACACTACATCTGAAACAATAAATTTAACATTAGAAATTGATTCCAATCCTTTACTAGAAATTTCAAACCAAGAACTCTATAATTATCATTTGAAGGACTTAAGTGTATCTAAAATTATGATTACACTTTCCGATAATCTGACCTTTCAAAAAAATCCTGAATTTCCCATTTTGATTGAGGTGGGTCAGAAAAGACAAGTTAACCTTTTAATAAAACCTCATTTTCAAATGGAAAATCCTTATATTGGTCCAATTTTGTTAAATGTGGAATTGGATGGTAATTTATTTTTTCCTTATGAAATTTCTGAATTAGTAAAACCAAATTTGATCTCCCCTCCTCCTACACTAGAGATATCAACAAAAAATTTGAGACCTCCTCTCATTGATCAAACTTTCCCGCTTGAAATCCTGATTGAAAATCAAAGTGAAGGAGAAGCTCTAAATCTTAATATAGAAGTAGAATTTCCTGAACAAATCAAAGTTATGAGAGGAACATTAAAGAAACAGATATACTCACTAAGATCAAATGAAAACATTAAATGGGAAATAAATTTAAAACCTACAGAGGCTGGAGACTATAAAATCAAAGTATTCAGTAAGTTTAATGACCCTGATCAGAACATTATTGAAGAAACTAAAGAATTTCCATTGGTTATAAAACTGTAGATGATTATACTTCACAACCCTCTTGATTTAAAGTATAAAACAAAAGAGTAAATAGAAATCATTAGATTAATAAAGGATCTTTATGATTATAAGTTAATTTCTCACATTTGTCTTTCCCAATAATTATATCATCCTCTAATCTGACCCCCCATTCTCCCTTCCAATATAATCCGGGTTCATTTGTATATACCATGTTTTCTTTAAGCTTAAATTTCTTAGATACTTTCCAACTAACTCTGGGCCCAATATCATGGGCTACAAAACCAAGCGAGTGTCCAAAACCATGAAAAAATAGTTTTTCATGATCAAAACCTTTTTCTTTTAAACAATCGCGGCACTTAATAGCAGGAAGATTCGCAGGAGAACCATCGATGAAATAATTATTTGCAATTTCTTTTGATTCATATAGAGCACTATATGCTTTAAGAAAACCATCAGATGGCTTTTTACCAACCCAGAGAGTCCATGTTATATCAGAACACATTTGATCTATTTTTAATCCTGTATCAATTAATAAGACACCTTCTTCAATTTTCTTATTTGAAGTGTTATGATGCGGATCAGCAGAATGAGCTCCTGTCCCCACAATTGCAGGAAATGAAGGTTTTCCTAATTTCATATATCTATACTCAATTTCTGCTTTAACTTCATTTTCACTCATTCCTTTCTTAATTATATCTGGGAGAGTTTCCAATATTTCAAGAGTAGCATTACAAACGTTACGTAAATCTTTTAATTCTTCTTGATTTTTTACACTTCTTAATCCATATATTATTGGCGCTGAAGATATAAATTCCGTATCTGGAGCTAATTTTTTGATAGAAAAATAATCACCTACTTTAAGATGATCAGCAAAAATATCACTTTTTTCACTAAAAATGTCCGCCCCATAATTAAGAGCAATGCATGATTTGTTAAGAATGGATTTTAATTTGGGTATCAGATCTTTTAAAGAACTGAAGGATTCTACTTTTGCTTTAACTCCTTTATTGTTTAATGAACGCTTTATCATTGGTGCCTCCATTTCAACAGCAAGTACTTGGTGATCACCATTAGCAGCAATATAAATATAATTGCGAGAAGGTGCTTGTACTCCTAACAAATAATGAGAATGTACATCACTACTTTCATCAGAAATTATCAACCAACCATCCACATTCAATTCCTTTATAATTTCCTGAGCTCTTTCAAATTTATTTAACTCATCCATAATATAAGCACAAAATATCAAATATTTGATTTAATCTAAATATTAATTAATTTTTTTTTTTTATGATTTTTCTCACAGTAAAAAATGTGTAAATATTAAATTAAGAGATTTTCTTTTTTTAGAAACAAGAATTAGTAATAAAATTATTAATCACTATTATCTTTATATCTGTATATAATACAAAATTTAGTTAATATTATGAAGCTTAAAGTAAAGGAAATCAATTTTGAAACAGGAAATACTAAGGATGTAGTTTTAAACATCAAGGATGCTCAGGAATTAGGGCAAAAAGCAGGTGAACGACTATTTATAAAAAATATACAATCTAATTCTATAGAAGATAAATTTTGGACTGCCATCATACAATTAGATTATTCAAGTACGATTATAAAACCAGGTGAAATTGGCATCTTTTTAGATACATTACGAGAAAGAAAAAATATTAAAAATAACGTTCTAATTTCAGTAAAACCAGCAGATCCTCCAGAATCTTTTAAGTATATTAAAAAAAAAATTAAAGGAAATAAATTAAGAAGTGAAGAGATTAATTCTATTATCTCCGATGCAGTTTCAGGATCATTATCTCGAATTGATTTAGCTGCATTTATTACAGGTGTTTCTATCAATGGAATGGATAATGAAGAAATGACGGCTTTAACATTAGCTGAAACAAAGAGTGGGGAGATCTTTTATTTTGGGATGGAAGTTTATGATAAACACAGTACTGGTGGTGTTCCTGGTAATAAGGTATCTCTAATTATTGTTCCAATTATAGCAGCAGCAGGACTAACTATTCCAAAATCTTCAACGAGGGCGATAACTTCACCTTCAGGGACAGCAGATTCAATGGAGGTATTAGCACCAGTTGCTTTTAGTCCGAATGAACTAAATGAAATCATTTCTAAAGAAAATGCATGTATAATATGGGGTGGGGCACTTGAAACAGCTCCAGCAGATAATATTTTAATTGAGATTGAACGACCTTTACATATGGACCCTGTAGGTCTAATGATTCCTTCAATACTTACCAAAAAACTATCATTAGGCGTTAAAAAACTTGTTCTTGATATACCTGTAGGAGAAGGTACTAAGTTTCCTACTCCTGATAATGGAAAACAGTTTGCTTATATTTTTAAAGAAATTGCTGCCAATGTAGGAATTGAGACGGAATGCGCTTTAACGTTAGCTCATCAACCGATTGGTCATGCAGTAGGTCCCGCAATAGAAGCAAGAGAAGCATTGAACTTACTTAAAGATTATTCTGCTGGACCGAATTCCCTGATAGAAAAATCGACTGATTTAGCAGGTATAATACTTGAAATGAGTGGAAAAGCTCAAAAAGGAATGGGACAAAGTCTTGCAAAAGATATTTTGCGTTCTGGTAAAGCTTATGAGAAAATGAAAAAAATTATTGAAGCTCAGGGTGGTAATCCTGAAATTACTACTGATGATATTAAACTTGGTCCTTATGTGAAAGAATTTTTTGCGGCAAAAGAAGGATATATTGTTGAAGTAAATAACTCAATTATAAACCAAATAGCAAAAACATCTGGATGTCCTAATTCGAAGAGCTCTGGCGTGGAAATCATAAAAAAACAAGGAGCAAAGGTAAAAAAAGGAGATGTCGTTTTCAGGGTTTATTCTCATAGCCAATCCAGACTAAGAAAAGCAGAAAAAATTTATAATAGTACTGGGGGTCCTATTCGACTTGGTGGAATGGTGATTGAAAGAGTATAAATATATAATTGTATTTTTTAGAATAGTTAAATGCCTTTAACGCCAAATGCGATTTTTGAAGATTTAAAGAATGGTGATTTGGACAAATCCTTTGCAATAGAATTATTAAAAACACTAATTGAAAATTCAGAAAGTATTGAAGCTAGGATAGAAAGCATTAGAAATTTAAATAAAATTCCATTAAGTGCAGATAGTACTTTTAAGTTTTTAGAACATCTACTCATATCTGATTTAAACGAAGATATTAGAAATATAACATGTTTAGTCATAAAAAATCATTACTTAGATAAAGCCTTAACTCCAATATCCTGGATGCTTGAGCATGAAAAATCGTTAAAATGTTTGTTAACAGGAGTAACTACATTAGCTGAAATCAATACAGAAGATGCTAAATCAATTCTGATTGATAAATTGACTAACCTTTATTTAAAAGAAAATAAATACAATTTAAAGGATATAGGCAAAAGAAATAAGCTTGAGAGTCTTACAACTCAAGGACTTGCAGAGATATTGTTAAATTATTACATAGTCTCATTTTTAAAAGTAAAATACAAGTATATAAAATATAAATATAATAATTTAGGTTATATTACTGAATTAGACTTAACTAATGTAGATCCACAGGGTATTTCTTTACCAAATTATCTAGATTCAATCTTTTCTCTCAAGCATCTCAGGATTCTTGATTTAAGGTTTAATAATTTAATGAAACTCCAAGAAATCTCATATGAATCAAATTCACTCATATCTTTAGATTTAAGTTATAATAAATTATTAAGCCTTCCATATTCTATAAATAATCTAAAATCCTTGAAAATTTTAAATTTAAATTCAAATAGAGTAAGATCTCTTCCTAATTCTTTGAGTAAATTGACGTCGCTTCAAATCCTAAATTTAAGAAATAATATATTGAATAATATTCCAGAATCAATAAAATCTCTTAAAAATTTAAAGGATTTAGATTTACATGGAAATAAAATAAATTCAATTGAATTTAAACTAAATAATTCAATTAGAGAATTACAATTAGGATGGAATAAATTTTTAAAAGTCCCCCCCAACATAAAATCTCTCACTTCATTAATAACACTAGATATGAGTGGAAATAAATTAAGTATTTTACCTAAATGGATTAATATATTTGAATCACTAAAAGTATTAAACTTATATGATAATGAAATTAAAGAATTACCAAAATCGATTGGGAACATTAGTTCATTAGAGATATTGATATTGCGTAATAATAAACT
>JBHLNK010000126.1:0-7241 GCA_048941625.1 Promethearchaeota archaeon
TACTTATTTAATATATAAGACTATTATAGAGATATGCACACTTATAATCTTGACCTAAGAACATCTCACCAATTAAATCTTCACTAAATATTTCAACTATTATATAGAAAGCAGGAATAATAATAATAGTTAAGAGAGTAATTAAAGCAATAATATCCCTTAAATATCTTAGATATTTATGACTAAGAAATCGCTCAAATCTTGGCCAGACAGATTTAATTGGAAATCCTGTTTTCCTAGTTAAAAATTTAATAGAAAAAAGTAAGACTAGTGAAATAGCAATCAGAATCCCTGCTAATAATGAAGCAGAGGGTAATTCTAATTGCCTTCTAAAACCTACAATCAGAATAGGAGCTGTTTCTACTAATCCTGAAAGTATAATTGTTGCACCTGTTTCTCCTAGACTTCTTGTAAAAGCCAAAATTGCACCAGCTATAAGCCCTTCTTTCATTAATGGAAGAGTAATTGTCCTAAATACCGTAAAACCTGAAGCTCCAAGCGTTTGGGCTGCTTCTTCATATAAGGTTGATGTTTTTTCTAAAACGATCTTCAAATTACGTACAATATAAGGAAATGTAAATACAATATGACCTAATAATATTAATGTAAATCCTGGTTCTATTCCAAATATTCCCCAGAATAATAAAACAGAAAAACCTAAAGCACTTGTAGGAACCGCCATTGGCAAATCTACTATGGCATCTAGAATTTTCTTTCCTCTAAAATTATAACGCGTTAAGATAATTGAAATAGGAAAAGCAATTATGATATCAATTCCAACCGCAATTGCTGCAATTGTAAACGAATAGCCCAATGAGTTTAATATATTAAGCCATTGTAGATTTCCTAATAATTCATCATTGAATACATCTTGATTTATCGCAGGGATATTTAAGAAAATTGTAGAAAAAATGTTAATTATAGGGCCAATTATCACTAATCCAAAAAATATTATAACAATTGCATCTAGACTTTTACGATAAATCGGTTTAGAAAAAAATCTATCTACCTTTAAACCAATTGGTAGTTGTAATTCGTCCTTAATAGGTTTTCCTTCTAAATACTGCAAATTTTTGTTACGAATTTTAAAAATTTTAATAGTTTATCCTCTCAAGCTGTAGCTTTACAAAGTAACCATAAATCTGGAATTTTTAATAATACATCTCCATCTATAGGGGTTTTCATTTCAGGAATATTCAAATTATATCTAATTCCATTAGTCTCATAATTAAAAACTCCTGGATCTAACGGTATTGATGGATCAATAGGTCTGAAACCATATTGTATTGCAGATTCAATAGTCTCATTTCTATTAAGAAAATCTAAAAAAGCTTCTGCAACAATTTTTTGTTTGGCGGTTATCCATTTAGCATTCAAAATACAAAAAGGATGATCACTATATAATGTCCCCTCTTCTGGATAAACAGCTATTATTTTTCCACCAGTGGCGCTGCTAGAAATGTCCCTTATCAAATTCTCATATAAAAATGCTATATTTAATGCGCTGGGTCCCTGACTTTCCATATAACGCGCTAAAAAACCAGTTGATTTCCCATACAAAACAGCTCGTGATTCAAGTTCTCTAAGCCACTGTTGATTGATAGAATTTGTAAGCTCTGTGATTGATAAATTCTCTGAGGGAGTTCCTGAAACTGCTGATAATGCCATTATTACACTCATAAATCCAGAATTTGAAAGCCTTGGATCTGTATGAGCCATCCTAACATTTACACTTGAATTTAAACTTAGATCATGAACATCAGCAAAACTTTTAATATTATAAGTCTGATTGAAAGCTTCCCATGTAGCAATAACAATCGGGGAAAAGATTATTTTCACTGCATTACTTACATTTACTAGGGGAATTAGACTTTTTGTTAAATCTGCCCATTTCTCGTTTAAAATTGGCATCCAAATGGAACTTGCAGGACTCCAAATTGTAGGATAGATTTCACTATTCAAAATAGAAATAATAGAATCCGAAGAACCATAGGGATGCATATCTATACTTATAGGGTCATCTGGAAAGGTGTTTTCCCATTCTTCTATAAAATTAGTATAAGCAACTGTCATCCAGCTTGCTTTTTCCGAACTATAAATTATTGTTATATGTGTTTTTTTTCCCGTGTTCCCAAGTATAAGACTGGCAGATAAACTACCAATTAAGAACCCTAAGATAAAAATAAAAACTATACTTAGTTTACTCTGCCTTTTAACTTTACGTAATTTTGCCATAATTTTCTAAGGGTTATTATATTTTAGCTTAAATAAAAGATCTAATATAACTATCTAAAATTGTAAATAAAATTCCACATAACATCCCCAATATTAATATAATTAAAAATAAAGTCCATTTTTTCATTAGACTTGCTTACTTTACTTCTATATATTTTTTTTTTGTTCAAAATCAAACTTATATTTGAAATTAAATAATTTTGAGTTATTTGAATAGTTTTACTATATATCCTATATATCCTATATAGAAATATATAGCTTGAAAAAAAAATTATATTAGATTATGTCCAATGACACTCTTATGAATATTTTTTCCTAATAGTTTCAGTAATGTTGGTATTATATCAGTTATTTTACAGTAATTGATTTCTTTTTTTGGAATATCTAATGAACCACCAATAATTAATGGAACTACCATACATTTTTTTAACCCGATATCATGATCATATAGATTATTGCTTCTTTTTTTACCGTGATGTATCCCAAATTTTACAGATTCATTGTTAGTAAGTATAATATCTGCACTTCTTGGGTTTTTAAAATGACGAGGTATTAAATCAGGATGCATTGGAAAATCCAGATGATATGTAAATTCCAACCATTCCTGAATTGTATGGAATTTATTATCTAATAAGCTACTTGCTAAATCATCATTGATATAACCAAATATGTCTAAATTATCATTATCTATACTATAACGCGTTTTATAATCTAAACCATTTCCTTCATATTCAATTTTGCCAGTTATTATTTTGCCTGTATCTTTCATTTTTCTTTTGAGATAAATAATTCCCTTGTTATTGGTGTTTTCTTCATCTCTATAAAACATTAATTGGCTTCCATCTATTCTAAATAGATCTTTAAGCAAATTTATTCTTTTGGGACCATATTGTTCAAGGTCTTTAATGGTAGGATGACTCCATCCATTTTTAGAATTATTTTTAGAACCCTTAAAATAAAAAAATCCTACACTTGCATAATATGCAAGATCCATATTTGCCCTTAATTTTTTTAAAGGGTGGTAATTAATTAAACGATTTTGTTTGAAAAATGGAACTATATTTCCAATTGTATCTGCTTTATAATTTCCATGATCGGAAGTAATTGCAATAGCAGTGTCATTGAGATAACCCAATCTCTCTAATTCTTCAATTAAAACACCGATAACCTTATCAATATGAAGTAAATTTAATTTATATATGTATGAATCAAAACCAAATTTATGCATCAATAAATCTGATGACATAAACCATAGTAAAGATGCAATAGGGGGTTCTGAGTTATTAAAGAACTGTTTAGGCTTTTTGAAAAGCTCAATTAATTTTTGAACAATAACAGAATTAGAACGAACCATTCTCTTTCTTACACTAGGAAAGTATTTCAAAATCAAATAAAGCATCGCAAGTTGCGTTTTTCTCTCTGGAAAAATATAATCTGCCCCTCTATTAATAAACTGAGCAATACTAGCAGTATTTCCATCTCCAACCATTTCAAGAAGAGTTCTACAATTGGAACCTATATCTTCATTCATTTTATAAATTTGTAGGTTCTTAGATGCGTATTCTCTTAATATTGGTGGTGCTACGTCTCGATCCATCCAATTTAATAAAGGAACACCATGACATAATTCTCTTTTATAATCACCTGTGTACGTTCCTGTAATTAAAGAAACTTGAGAGGGATAAGTAATAGGTGGAAAATCAGTAATACAATTCTTTGAATAAATACCTTTTTCCATCAATTTCTTAAGATTAGGAAGTAATCCCAGATCTAAATATTCAAAAAAGTGTTCAGCTCTAACATCATCAATGATACATAAAATAACTCTATTGATTTTATTTATTGATATTCACCAGATTTATTCAATATATATTTAAATGTTTTTAGAAATTTTAAAGTTTCATATAACTTTAAAATTAGAAAAGAATTTAAGCCTCTGACGGGATTTGAACCCGCGACCTGCAGATTACAAGTCTGCTGCTATACCGCTAAGCCACAGAGGCAAAAATAGTAAAAAATTTTATTTATATCTAAATGAAAATATCATAAATTTTTAATTTTGTGGTTTTAAATGCTTTTAGAAATCAATGCAAATAGTTAAAAGTTTAATTAACTTTTTGTTAATCAACCATATTATTTATAATTCTATAGTACTTTAGACTTCCGTTTGAGAAAAATGTTTACAAAAGAAGACGTAACTAAACTGGCTTTCAAGATATATAAGAAGGGAGAAGATTTGGAGAAGTCGATATGGCGTCTAGCAGAACTGTGCGTAGTGATTAATAAAAATATAAAAAATGGTTATGATATTCAACCCTTAGAAACCGATAATTTAGTATTATTAATAAGAGAAAATGTTGATGGGAAACTAATTGAACCTTCTAAAGATGAAATCAGAGAAGTAGCAGAAATTATTTATCATGAAAACCCGAGTCGTAGTCAGTTAGATTGGTATATCGCCGAAAAACAGCTTCTTTTAGAGGAATTAAAGAAATTAATTGAAATCAATAGATCATAACATTTTAATAATATCATAAGTTTTGAAAACTCTCTTCGTTGATTTATAAAGTAGAATAATTATGCTCATTTCTTTTAATATAATTATATAGAATTGAATTTCTTACTTTAAACTAAAATTTTAAATCTAAAACCTTAAAGTGTAAGCGAGATATTTTTGAAATCATACACAATGTCAGAGAAAAAAATTTATGATGTATGCATTATTGGAGCTGGACCCGCAGGTTCAACTTGTGCTTATTATTTAGCTCAAAAAGGAATAACTCCATTAGTTTTGGAAAAGAGGGAATTTCCTAGAGACAAAATATGTGGCGATGCGTTTCCTCAACGTGCTCAAATTCATCTTGAAAGGATGGGAATTTTAGAAAAATTAATCGAAGAGAAAAAAGGCAGATGGACAGCTCAAGGAGGAATAGTTAGTCCAAGCGGAATAGTATATACAGGAGATTCATATGTTGAAACAAAATCACATTTAGTAATTTCAGTTAAAAGAAAAATTATGGACGAAATGTTAATAAAAAGAGCAGTTGATGCAGGGGCAAATCTAGTAGAGAATTATTCAGTTAAGAAAGTAGGTTTTGATGAAAATGAAAACTATTGGATTATTCATCAAAAAGAAGGAAAAAACAATATTTATTATGCTAAAATCATAATTCTAGCTGATGGTGCTTCTTCCCATATTGCTCAATCATTAGGAATCGTAAAAGATCTACCACAAGCGGTATGCAGTCGAGCTTATGTGAAAGCAGGAACTTATAAGTTTAATCAAGATGGTGTATGTGTAATTACTAAGGATCTTGTTCCCGGTTATTGTGCACTTATGAAGGAAGCAGATGATGATCTTGTATTTTGTTGCTACATTATTCCTTTTGGAAAAAATCGTACTAATAATTTACATCAAATACACCATGATATAATTGAAAATGATCCATTTATACGTGAAGCATTAGGTCCGAATGCTGAACTTGAGGATATGAAAGCCGCACCAATTCGATTTGGTGGAGTACCACAAAGCTATGATAATCATTTACTCCTAGTCGGAGATTCAGCAGGGATGATTGATCCTTTAACCGGAGAGGGATTACAGTATGCAATGGATGCTGCTGAAATTGCAGCTAATACCATTTTTGAAGCATTTCAACAGAAAAATTTTTCAAAAAACTTTCTAAAACGATATCAAAGAAGATGGATGAAAAGTTTTGGTAAAGATTTTAAGTGGTCCACTCGCATGGCTCGTTTCTGTGCAAAACATCCTATATTTTTTGATGCTTTTGCTTCCTTAAGCCAAAAAAAGGGAGATAAATTCATGGTTGAGTGGGGAAAAATCATGACTGGTTCAAAGAGGAAACGAAATTTCTTTCTTCCAAAGCTAGCATTCCCATTACTTTTTGAAACTCTACGACTAAAACGTAGGTTCAAGAAGGAGAAATTAAATTAAAAAAAGTTAACTTAATTTACTCTAGTAATTTTTCTTTAATCTGCTTAACAAGATTTTCAGACTCTTTAGAGTCAAATAAGAAGTCGATTTGACCAATTGCTTTAATCCCAACTCCAAGTTCCACTGCTCTTTTAATCTGATCCTGATTAAAAATAGAACCCTTTGATACAGCTGTTGTTGTTCCTAGAATTCTTAATACCGCAACCGCTACAGCATCAATTGCAACTTTATCCGTTCCAGCTATAAATATATTTGCTTCTTTCCTAGTACCTTCCATTGGTCCACCATCTATGAAAGCAACAAGACCATCCAAAATTACTAAATCTGGTTTATAAACACTATTAATTTCAGCGATCATTTGTCTTTGATATCTTGAAGAATGTAGTTCATTCATATTATATTTATTTACTATTCCCACTGCATTCTTGAGTGATAGAGTAAAGTGACCTCCATACATGTGAGTTTTTAAACAACAAGTTTCAATAATACATTCTGCATCATCATATATTTTGGCAAAAAGAAATCCATTCTTCCAATGACAACCCTCTGGATTTTTAAGGACATATTCTCCTTTAGGTATCTCAGTTAAATCAACGATTCCAAAATCTAATTCTTTTGCTAAATCATATAATCCTTTTTTCTCAAAAGTTTCAGAAGTAATGGCAGGACCACTTCGTTCTGCTACAGTAATGGTTTTTGCACCCATTTCTTTTAACTTTATTATAAGCTGTTTTACAGTCTCTATTGAGCTTGAAGCAGGAAAAGGATCTGCGGTATTGAAGTTAGGTTTAAAAACTACATTTTTATTATTGACAGGATTAATACCTAATAGTTCTAAAGACTTATTAACACCGTAGATACGATTATTAGTTGATATAACCACCACTTTTGTCATAATATGCACCTTTAATTAGTTACCAATTTATATCAATAAATTTAATATTTGACTATTAAAATTTATAATATCGCTTTTGGTTTTAATACTCATACATTAAAATCTCTACTTAAGAGTAGAAAGTAAATTATTAAAAAAGGACTAGTCGGTATTAAA
>JBHLNK010000039.1:0-31286 GCA_048941625.1 Promethearchaeota archaeon
ATTGTGTATTTAGCTTGTCAAATGGTGCTATGCCTGGATTGGACATGGGAGATAATTCAACAATATTACCATTTAGTGCAACTATAAAGTATGATAAACTTGGAGAAAATGGTATTTATGGAAGTTTTCCAACAAAAAGATTTACTAAAGAAGAGATTGCTAAATTTACAGGAGGTGAATATGATGGAGAATAATAAAAATGAGATCCAAAATACAAATCTTAAGAATATTCCTATAACCAATAATGGTTTTAAATGGACTCTTACCTCTAATCTATTATTTATATTATTACATATTCTTTCAGTTTTAATGCCTTCAGTAATGATATTAACTTTCTTTAGTTTTGCAATGGATTCAAACTTATTTCATTGGAGAATTCTACTAATTTTTATTGATATAATGGCATGGTGGGGCTCTTATCTTCTTATTAGTTTACTTCTTGGTAAATTAATTTTAATAATACTTAAATTATTGCACACACCTAAGGAAGGACTCTTTGCTATAAATAGCATCAATAAGGACTATTTATATTACTGCCTTAGAATATCTGTTAAAAAATTTATTTTCTGGATTTGGAATAATTTCTGTTTTCCTTGGGTAAGCAATTTTGCATTTAAAATGTGTGATATTAAAGCAGATTTTAAAAGTACTATGTTTGATGGATGGAGTGATGTAGAATTTATAGATTACGGTAATAACATCATGATTGGACAAGGAGCTCAGATCTTTTCAAGTATAATCATTCGAATCGAAAATAAAGATTATCTTTTAATTAAAAAGGTTATTATTGGGGATCATGTCGTTTTGGGGGGAAATTCAGTTGTAGCTCCCGGTACTATAATAGGAAAAGGAACCACATTAGGTGTTTGGACAGTAACTCATGTAAACCAAGTATTAGAACCCGATTGGATATATTTTGGAAATCCTGCACGAAAATATCAACATACTCAAAAAGCAATAGAGGAAAGTAAGAAACAAGCAATGAGAAGGTTGGTTGATACTGGTGAGAGAATAGAATACGATGTTGATCAATTTTCAACTAATAAGAATTGATTTTTGGATTTAATTAAAGGGAATAATGATATTACTGATCCAAAATATAAAAAATAAAAGTAAAGAGATATATATTAAATTTTAAAATAATTGTATAACATTATAATTATAATTTGAAAATATGATTTAAAATGTATAAATTAGTTCTTTTAAGACACGGAGAAAGTACTTGGAATAAAGAAAACAGATTTACAGGTTGGACTGACGTAGATCTTTCTGAAAAAGGAATTCAAGAAGCAAAAGAAGCAGCTAGGTTAATGAAAGAAGAAGGTTATACTTTTGATATAGCATATACATCAGTTTTGAAAAGAGGAATTCGAACATTATGGATCGTATTAGATAATATGGATCTAATGTGGATTCCTGTATATCGTTCATGGCGTTTAAATGAAAGACATTATGGTGCTTTACAAGGATTTTTCAAGGATGAAATGGCTAGAGAGCTAGGTGAAGACCAAGTTTTAATTTGGAGAAGAAGTTACGACACACCTCCTCCTGCACTGAAAACAACAGATCCACGATATCCTGGAAATGAATTGAAATATGCGAATTTGAAACCAGATGAGCTTCCTTTAACTGAGTGCTTAAAAGATACAGTTGAACGAGTATTACCTTATTGGCATGAGGAAATCTCTCCAATTATAAAATCTGGTAAAAATGTTTTAATTTCTGCTCATGGAAATAGTTTGAGAGCACTTGTAAAATATCTTGATAATATGCCTGAGGAAGAAATAGTAAGTCTGAATATTCCAACTGGTGTGCCTTTAATATATGAGTTAGATGATGATTTGAAACCGATCACTCATTACTATCTCGGTGATCAAGAAGAAATTCAAAAAGCCATTGAAGCTGTTGCTAACCAAGGAAAAGCTAAATAATAACAAAAAAAAATTGATTTATAAATTTAAATTACTCCCATTTCATTCCTACCATTTTATAAGAATCAGAAACTCCGACTAGATTTTCTATTTTTATATAATATCCTTCAATCTGGCTTACAAAAGGAAAGAAATATTTATACACAGCCATCCCCGCTTCTTCTAACTTTCCTCTTTCTGTATAAATTAAATGGTATTGCTTCATGCCATCCTTACCATCAGCAGTGTTATAAACACGCCATTTGGTAACATTCGGTATTTCTCTAGGCTGTTTTAATATCATTTTAGCAACATCTATAGTTTTGTGGGGTGGATACCAAGTAGTTACAAATATAATACCTATTATTCTCACCTTGATTATTTTTTAAAATTGGATTTAACGGTGAACTATTCATTAATATAATATTATTTAAGATTTCTCATTTTTGTAAAAAAAGTTAAATAAAAAAAAAAATTTTTTAATTATGTTACTCCCATTTTAAACCAGCCATTTTATAAGAATCAGAAACTCCGATTAGCATTTCAACTGTTATTTGATACCCATCAACTTGAAGAGCAATTGGAGTAAAATATTTATAAATCTCCATCGATGCCTCTTCTAACTTTCCCCTCTCTGTATATATTAGGTGATATTGCTTCATACCGTCGTTTCCAGCAGGTGTATTGAAAACACGCCATTTTGTGACATAAGGTATATCCCTCGGCTGTTTTAAATACCATTTAGCTACATCCATTCCTTTATTATTTGGATACCATGTTGTTACCATTAGCACACCCATTGAATATTACACCCCCAAAAATTATTATTAATTGGATTTAAAGGTAAGTTATCTCTTATTTCAATTTTATATAAGCTTTTGCATTTTTGTATAATATCATTAAAAAAGAATGCATCCATTAGGATATATGGGAGAACAAAATTATAATAGGCATAATTGTATGGTTAAAAATTTAATTAATAATCCGGTTGTTTCAAGACAAATCTTTTATCCTGACAAAAGTGATATTCCAACTGATTTAAATCCAAATACTAAGGTTCTAAAACTTTATATTAACAAAAAGACGATGATAGGGGGATTTTTCTATCAAAAGGATTTAAAGTTACCTTCAATTCTATTATTTCATGGAAATGGCGAGATTGCATGGGAGTATTCGGGATTATCTGAGTTTTTCTTCAATCTCGGAGTTAATTTGGCAGTAGTTGATTATCGTGGGTATGGATTTAGTACAGGTAAACCTTTTTATACCAGTTTACTTACTGATGCTATTCCCATATATAATGAATTTACTAATTGGTTGGTTTATAATAAAGGAAAAAACTCAATCTTTGTATTGGGACGCTCTTTAGGAAGTGCATGCGCTTCAGAGATAGGTGCTTATAATCCAAATAATCTAAGAGGAATAATTTTTTTCAGCGGATTTGCAAGTATTTATAACATGATGACACGACTTTTTCGAGTAAGTGGACCTGGTCTTACTCCAGAGGCTCTAAGAGGGTATTCAAATGATACAAGGATGTTAAAATTTAAAAAACCAGTATGGATCCTTCACGGTACTCAGGATTTTGTAATTCCTTACGATGAAAGCAAATTCATTTATGACTCCATTCCTGAAGAAGTCGAAAAGCACTTAATCTTAATTGAAAATGCTGGTCATAACAATCTAATTTTATTTAGAGAAGAATATTATAATTCTTTAAAAGATTTCATTCAGAAACATGAATAATTTTTAATTAGGAATTGGACTAAGAATCATTTTATTATTATTTTAAATTTGTCTTTGTTAGAGAAACAATTAAGTCTTGATAATAATATTATGTCCGATTTTATCTACAATTTTTGCCCTTTTTGTGGGAAAAAAATATCTAGATTTAGTAGATCTAAATCCAACTATTGTTCTTATTGTGGTAAAAGATTAGTAATTAAAATAGAGAGATCAAATATAAAGGTTCAATGTACTATTTGTCATAAAAATGTCAATCCCGATGTTAATAGGGCAATAACATGTTCTTTTTGTGGAAGTTTATATCATGAATCGTGCGTAAGCTCTTGGCTTAAAAAATACAATGCCTGTCCTATGTGTCAAAATGTCTATTTGTACCCTAATAAAACTATTATATCATAAAAAAAAAAGAAAAAGAATTATTTCTTTAAAATAAAAAATCCTGTTTCTACAAACCAGAATAAGTTTGCAAAGAGAAATAGCCATTCAGAAATTGCTTTAGCTTCTGCTAGTAAGGTTGGCTCAATTCTATTAATTATAAATAATATCAAGTATAACAAGAAGAAAAAGGCTACAATAACATTTAATAATGCTTGCCATAAAGGAAATTCTGATAATTTGTATTCAATATAGGCATAACCAAATAAATATATTATTCCTGGAAAGAAGAAAATATACTGTGCAATTGTATGTATAACATAAAAATCTCTGACATTGAATAATGCTATCAATAAAAGACCTAGAGCAGAAATAAGTCCCAATATACAAGCGATTCCAGTTGATTTATTAGAAGCCCCTTTTTCCTGTAAATATTTTGTAAATCCTAATATAAATATTATCATAAATATTCCAGTTATAACCCAGCAAATCACAAAAAATATAGCTAAATCATTTCCGCCAGGTAATATAGGGTGTGGTGGTACAGCTAAATCACTTATAAAAACGTCTATAAAATTGAAACTCGTATGAACTAGCATTGCTGGAATTGCACCGATGAGGAAGATTGCTACACCAATTATTCCAAAATAACTCGCATGAAATTTTTCAAAAACTTTATCTAACTTTTTCATGTTATCTCAATCTTATAAAATTGAATAATAAAATTGTATGGGATATATTTTGTCCTTTCAAATATTTAAAGATTGAATTTTAAAAAAAATTTAAGTTAAAATTACTTAATTTGATTTTTATTCATCAAATATAAATTCAGAGTACAATATTTCTTGAAATTTTGGATCTCTTTTTTTAAAAGGAAGTATTTCCTCCTCAGAATGAATATCTGGAATTGTAATTTTCTTAAATATCTCTGAAAATGGAATGATTAAATCTGAGATATTCACAAAATCCTCCAATGATTTTACTTCATTTTTAACTACGTGAATATTATTATTAAATACATTTATTCCCATTTTTCATCTCACATTGACTTCTTTTTAATATTTCAATGAAATTTAGATCTTTTAAATTAAAACTCCCGACAAATTTAGTGATAATGTTAAAGTTTTAAATCATTCTATTAAGAATTCTTGTTTGAGAATTTGCTTAAATTTAGAATCATGAGCTTTTTGTATAATATCCTGCCCAACAGAATAAATATCAATTGGGAATTTTTCATTATATATATTTAGAATTAACATTATTAGACTTGAAATATTATTAAAACAAACCTGGGAATTTTTATTCTTGAATAAGTCCGCTACAAGCTTGGATAATAAGATAAACTTCTTTCTTTGAATTTGTTTTCTATCTGGGGTGTTATTTGCATTAAAAATTGTTTGCAGAAAATGTTCTACTCTCTTTTCTATAACTCGTGAATTGAGACCCATAAATTACTGTTTCTTTTATGGGATATCTGTATGAAAATATAAAAACAAATTGATTTTTTTTAAAAATGAGATAAAAACAACAAAAATCCTTCAAATTTTGAATAAATTATATTTATTCGGTTAAGAATTCATAAATTAAAATCCGTCTATACTCTGGATGTCTATCCTTGAATGACATTTTTTCAGAACCAAAATATATATATTCTGTTTTTTCAACCTCACTAAAAGATGAAAAAGGAATAGAAAACTTTGTCAAATCAGTAATAGGCGGTTCTCCAGTAGGATAAATGATTACTGGAATTTGTTTATAAAAATCTTCAGTTTCCATATATCTCAATGTGGTTTATTTTAAGTATATAATCTTCTAATAATTTGATTATATTTAACGTGTAGGTAAACGAAAGATTTTTATATAAAAAACATCAAAATTCAATCTCCTCTGTCAATAAAATACCTTATAATAAAAAAAAATAAGAAATGAATTCACAAATTTAATTCTTAGCTTTAATAAAATACTCTTCGAAAAATTCTGCGTTCTCTATGAGTTCTTTTTTAGTACATAAATTTCCATGCCCAGGAACAAAAATTTCAATGTTTTTTTCACTGTATTCAATTAAAAAGTCTCGAAGTCGCTCTGGATTGGCAGGATTTGGGACTCCAGCAGCTGCAGTAGCCCAGCTTGGGTCAGTTTCAGCAAATAATAGATCTCCCATAAAACATATTCTTTCTTTCTCAAAATAGGCCACAAGATCTCCTTTTGTATGAGCCTCACCTATGTATATCAGCTGAAAACTGTTTTCAGTTCCATTAATTGTTATTGAATTGTCAATAATGATATCTGGTAACCTAAATGTGAAATTTGGGTCTTTAATTTCATTCCATGTTTTGATATCATTATTCATCTCTAATATTTTATCTGGATCTGTTTCATTTGGTAATTCTTTCTCAATTCTTTCTAATTCTAAGGGAGCACGTTGCTTAAAATCGTTCCATCTGGTATTTAAATATTCTTGAGTTTCCACTAAAGCTTGAGAGCTGCTAATTATAGGAACTTTATGATTAAATTTACGATTTCCAAATAAATGATCCACATGATAATGGCTATTTATAAGGAAGGATGGCTCTTTGCTAGTAAATTGCTTGGAAGCTTTAATGAGATCAACTGTCGCAAAAGGGTCCATTAATGTATCAAAAATAATCAAATAATTACCTAGATCAAAAAAACCAGCATTGGAAGAGGGCATTTTCTCTTGTGAAATTGTTGCGTATATTCCTTTGTTGAGTTCATATAAATCAAAATATATTGAATCAAAATCTAATTTCTTAATAGTCATTTTTCACTCACATTTACTGATTTTAATAAGTTTTAATTTGAAAGTCCAATATTATGAATTAATAGAGAATTAATCCTCAATTCGTTCTAATTTAAAGCAAACTGGTCGGATACCGTCTGGACAGGCTGTGTAAATCATGTTATTTCCAGTCCAAGTAGGAAATCCCCCACCATATTTAAGAACCTGGATGTTTTTATACAATCCAAACCAAGCATGATGACAAAATCCTTCTGGCATGTTTCCTGATTCATCAACAATAAATTCAAGACCTTCTTTAAAACCACATTTAGTAATTGGATTTCCATCAGGTTTGATAAATTCATGCCCAAGAACATCTTCTGGACTGAATCGTTTTACTACTGTTATTTTTACTTTACTCAATTTTATCTCTCCTATACTATAAAATTTAAATTCTTTCTAATTTAAAGCAAACTGGTTTACGGCCATCAGAACAAGAAACATGTTGAACACCTTCTTCATGGCCATAAAAATTACCATCAAAATAAAGTACTGATAGATCTTTATAAATATCGCGCCATGCCCAACCACAAAATCCTTCGGGCATTTTCTCGATATGATCTACTATAAATTCTTGTCCCTCTTTGAACGCTCCGCATTTAGTAATTTTAGTACCAGAAGTAGAATACACCTCATAACCAAATACATCAATCGGATCAAATTTCTTAATTACTGTAATTTTCACTTTTGACATATAATCACCTTTATTTCTCTTATTTTAACGTTAAAATTAAGATTATATGTAATTTGCCTTAATTTAATTAAAATAATGAACATTGAGAATTTATAGTTTAAAGCACTGAACTTCAATGGAAGTTAGAATAAAAGGCGAACTATTAATATTAAACAAAAGAAAATAAAAAAAAAGATATTATTAATTAGAAGTTGAAGCTGTTTTAACAAATGATATTATAACAACTCCCAACCCAAGGATAATTCCAACAGATATCATCGCCCAAGCATATGCTACTTTACCTATTATATCATAAGTTAGCATAACAGTACCCCAAATAAATGGACCTAATGCTGAAGAAAGTTTTCCACTCAATTTTGAAAAGCCAAAAAACTCTCCGAATTTCTCTTTAGGAGCAAGTTCAATTATCATAATTCTTTGTGCTGTCCAAGTGCCTCCTAAAGCAGGACCTGCAATAATACCCATTAATAGACTAAAAATGAATGGTAGATTTAGACCGATATCAATAGAGGGGGTAACAAATATTAATATAATTCCCATCGTCAACGCGATACCCCATAAAGCACCAACAAGGAAGAATGTATTTCTAGCACCGAATCTATCACCAAACTTTCCAACAAAATAAGTAAAAGCGACTGCAGACATGGTTGAAATTATAATAAAGAGAATAGCAAAATAAGTCGACCCCCCAGCAATAATCAATCCATCAGTTACTATTGGTGTCATATACAGAACAATAACATTAGCAATGTCAGCAACAAAAAAATATCCTATTATGAATATAACCATTGACTTATGTTTTCTTATATCTCTGAATGTACTTCCTAACTGTTTAAATGTATTCTTGATAAGCCTTCCTACAGGTGGTCTTTTACCTCTTTTTTGTTTTTCATGAACATATAGAAATGGAATCGCACAAACTAGAAAAAGAACCATTGGTATAATAAATGTAAACCAATAACCCGTAAAACCATAACTTGGTGTAGGGGGGATTGACACTGTGTCACCCAAAAGAAATATTAACGGTAACAATATAACAAGTGCAAGAATTGTACCTAGATATCCCCAAGCTACTCCAAAACCAGCGACTTTTCCAATATCCTCCCTTTTAGCTATAAATGGAAGCATAGCATCATAAAATGTCAGACTAAATTGATATGCAACATTTGCAATCACATACAAAATCAATACTGTAGTTAGATCATGGAAAAAGCCAAGCAAACTCGAAAAAAGAAGTATAATACCGGTTAAACTTATGACAAACGGTTTTCGTTTTCCTACATTATCACTTAGTGCACCCAAAATAGGCACACAGACAGCAACTCCTAATTGCATTAAAAACCCAACAATACCATAGAGAAAACTAACACTCCCATAAGACATAGAATTTTCTAATTGACCAATCACTAAGACGTATCGATTGATAATCAAACTTACAATTACCATTGAATAAATTGTATTCGCAAGATCATACATAGCCCAAAAGAATACGTTTCGCCTTGAAGTTGTTGTCTCATATTCTACTTCATCACTTAGCATAATCTCAGAAGGAGTGTCTACATCATTTTTTTCTTTTGACATTAAATTCACTTTTATATTAGATTGATTTTATGAATATAAGTGAAATTTCAATTTATTAAAAGTTTTACTTATAGTATAATTATATTTATATTGATTTGTTATCACTCAGCTATGTCAAACATGCTAATTTTCTCATAAACTTTTAATCTTAAATGTTGAAATTTAATGAAATTTATATCAATTCATCAAATTTAAATATTAATTTCTTCCTATTCTTATAATATCTCCAATTACCGAAGTGATTCGATATTGAAAAAATCATCAAAAAATCCATTTTATCTTTGTATAATCAGTTTTATTCCATTAATTATCAGTCTTGCATTAATTACATTATTTTCCTTTGCAATGCGACTTTCCATTATAATAATGATCCCGATTTATATAATATTGATGTTACTTGCGATCAGGCATCTTAGAAAAGATTTAGTCCATTATAGTGCTAGAGCAGGGAAAATCACGGCCCGTAGTGTTCTTACTATTATGGCAATAACACCAATCGGATTTCTTTTTGGCTTAATGTTTTATAGCACTTCTTTCATTGAAATCGACATTATTGCATTTCTACTTTGGGGAATTAGCAGTATTATTGATATTGTCGCTGCTATCATCTATAAGCCGCCAGAAAAGAAGCAACAAAAAACAATATTTTAGCGGTTTAATAGCATAAAATTTGAATAATTCAACTTAATATTAATGAAATTAAAAAAATGAGATAAAATTAATTATCCCTTTCTTAATTTTTTAGTTAAGTGGATTGTTACTATTATACTTGTTATTCCAATTATTAATCCAATAGATAACATAGGATATCCTGGTATCTGTGGACTATATGTTTGTATTGGATATATCTCTCTTTGAACCGAATCGTTTACATTATGATTACTATAATCACAAACTACTAAGTTATACTCTCCATCAAGTGGATGAGACACAGGGAAGCTCCAAGAATAAGAACCGAGGTTTGTAGTTCCATCTACAACCGTATATTCCAATGTCGTATTCGTTAAATCATAAATCAAAATTGATACTTGAGGAATAGTGCCTGTATAACTCCAATATACAGAATAACTATTCGATTCGGTATTACAAGAAGTACATCCATGCCCTGTGATTGTTATGCTTTCTTGTGCCACCGTTCGTGGAATAGTTGAAGATAAGTACAGTATCATAAGAACAAGGATCAACAAAACTAATTTAGACTCTATTTTCTTATTCAAATTTATACACTTTTGTATATAATTACATTTCTAAAACACTGGATATGGTATTATTTATTATTTAAATATTTAACATTTTAGTAGAAATTTTGTAAGTCTAATGGATTAATAAATTAAAGCTAATTAGAACTAATTATATAATTAAAGTTAAAGCGAACATATTCTAAATTAATTATGTAGTGAAAATGAATTATATTTGACTTCTTTCCTAATAAAACTTAGAGCAGTTTAAGAATTCATGTTGAAATATCCTCTTAAATTCTCGGTTTCTTTCTTTAAAAGGAATTTTTTCAATTCCTGAATAAATATCAGTAGTTTTAAAAGTTTTAAAGAGTCGTGAAAAGGGAATGACAATTTTAGAAAGATCTAAATGATCTTCTGAAAGGATTTCTAGAATATTTTCATGATATAAATTAATCAACTTTCCTGAACTTATTCCAATTTCACCTTGTCTTACTCTTTAACTATTAATTTCCCTCTAATTCGAAGTTTTATTCCTAATTTTTCCAATTTATTTTTATAATCAAAAATTATTTCTCTTAAAAGTTTCCGACTTATCTCTAATTGTTCAGCTAAAAAATCAAATTCAATCTCGTTGAAAAGATCAGAATAATTTACTAACTTTTGAATTGATTCTTGAATAACTTGGTTATAATCAGTTATTTCTAGTTCTCTAGTAATATCTGTTAGATCAATATCATAAAGACTCTTTATTAATTCAGGGTTACCTTCAATCCAATTGTGTATTATATTACGAACAGTTTCTGACCGCGATTGTTTTCGCCGATCAGCCATCAAGTTAATCACTTTCTCATCAAATGCATCCAGACTGAAGGTAATTCTAGATAAATCTGATGATTTTTTAGGTTCTGATGGCATTTTTTTATTATTACCGACAAAAATTCATTGCTTATAAAGATCATTTTTTTACAGATATTTAAATATTTGCACAAATGATGAATGAATGCATCACTGAAGATGCATAGATTTATAAATGAAGAGGATCATATAATATTCATATATTATTCAAATGGTATATGAATATTATACTCTCGTGCGTGTCAAATGTTAGAACTCTATACCCCCCAGTATGAAGAAATCAACACCAAAGAACGCATCACGATTGATTTAATAAAAGATGGTCAAGAATTTTTACAACAATTTGATATTAACAATGAATATTTATTAGATACAATATCAGTTGTCTATAAATTCTTAAGATTTAACGGTAAAATACCCCATAATCTGTTTAAATTTTTTGTAGCAGCATATTATATAATTTCCAGACATCCTTTCGCATTTCCTGTGCATGAAACAAAAATTGAATTTTGTGAAAAGTTTAATCTGCCGATAAGCTCTTTAGATTATTGTGTGGAAAAAATAACAAACTCTTTAAATTACATCAAAATATTGGATGATATGAATTTTCCTTACTTTATTGATCCTAAACGAGATATTAGTTTAAAGTTCATTAAAAATATGATTAAATCTAAAGTAGATAAGGCAATGATGACTTTTTTAGTCTATGATCAACCAATTAATTCACAAATTATTACTGAAGAGTTGGTAAATGAGGCCATTTTCGAGCAAAATGCTTTTCCTGAAGAATTATTTAGGCAATTATTCGAAATTGCATTCGAGTATGTAGAAAACGAGTTTTTAGACTATAAAGAATACATAAAATTACAAAAACAAGTTCTTATTTAATTATTATACAAGTTTTTCTTATTTAAGATATCATTTACTTTTGAGAAAACTCCAAGTATAAGACTCAATTCTTTTTTCGACATGATACTTCTACCAAATACATTTCTAAATGCAAAAAATATTCTGTCTTCCTTATATGTTCTTATTTTAAGCTTCTTTATTATATTTTGAATAATTTCAAGTAAAATTAGGCGTTCTTCTCTATCGGCAATCATAACTGGGTGTTTACCTTTTCCAATCCTTAGAGTATTAACTTTTTTGAATATCTCATATAAAATAATTCCACATGCGTGTGATAAATTCAATGCGGAATAGTCACTATTAGTAGGAATTCGTAGAATTACGTCAGCAAAACTTATTTCTTCATTAGTTAATCCCCGTGATTCTCTTCCAAACAAAATTGCAATTTTAAATGGTTTGGAGGATATTGGAAACGTAAGATTGTCAGGAAAAACTGCCAATCTCCTAATATTGGAATAACTTTTACCACTAGCTGTCGTTCCAATAACATAATCAAATCTTTTTAAATATTTTACAAATTCAGATAAATGTTCATTTTGATTTTGAATCTTTATAATTTCAGCATTGAAGAGAATCTCTTTTCCATGCATTGCAAATCCTTGAGTATTATAACTCAAAATATTTTCTTCAGTTTCGATTGGATTAAAAATAACCAGATTCTTAAAATTAAAATTTTCCATAACACGTGCAATAGCCCCTACATTACCTGAATGTTCAGGTTTAACTAAAATAACTGTAAAGGACAAGTTTTTATATTCAGGTACTTTTTTAGTTTCTTGAAAGGTTCCAATATCAAGTTTTCTTTTCTTTTTATTCATATTTTAATCACCCTTATTAAAAAAATCTATAATAAGTTTGTTTACTTCTGATGCTTTTGATAAAGTCATGAAATGTCCCGCTTTTTGAATTATCTCTAATTTACTATTAGGAAGCTGTTTATTCATTTCAATTAATAAAGCTTTTGGAATTAATCTATCATGAGAAGCAGCAATTAATAAGGTTTCATTTTCAATTTTTTTTAAATGATTTAATACATTATGCATTTTCATTGCATTTCCTTGATTAATGATATCCTGTGCTCTTGAAGGATTCTTAGTACTATCTTTTATTAAATTTTTTAAAGAAAATGCGTTATAGAATATTTTATTGGGATTTTTTCTAAGTTCTTGTCTAAAATTCTGATGGAATACAAAAATAGATTTATTCCAAAATGCTTCTTCTGGATCATTCTTAATCGTCTCAATTTCCTTTATTCTATTATTAATGACAATATCAACTGCTTCTAAGTCATTGAATTTAGCATTTGTCGCGATTAAAACGAGTTTCTTTACATATTCTGGATATTTTAAAACAAAATTTTGGGCTATCATCCCTCCAAATGACCTCCCTATTAAATGAGTTATTTTTATTTGTAAATAATCCAGTAATTCCTTTATATCCTCTACAAACATATCCATTGAATATGGATAATTAGGTCTATCTGTTTTTCCTGTTCCTCTTAAATCAAAAGTGAGAGTTTTATATTTTATACTCAATTCAATAATTTGAGGTTTCCATATTTCTTTTTTTGAACCAAAGCCATGAATAAACGTAATTGGAAACCCATTTCCTTTAATTTCATAAGATATATTTATGCCATTTACATTTGCTAAACTCATAATAGAATTAAAGGAGCTTGATTTAATAATTATTTATAAATTTATATAAGATGAGAGTAAAAGTATGATTGATAATATTAGGTTGTGAAAAATATCAGAAAATATTATTGAGCAAATTAAAACAATAACTTTTAAAGGAGAATATAAACTAATTGGGAAATTAGTAAGGAAGGCTAGAAGACAAGGATATTCTAACACAGAAATAATAGAATCACTGTCAGAAGGTTTAATGAACGTGAGTGAAAAATACAAGAAAGAAGGCATGTATTTAGATGACATTATCAAAGCAGCAGGAACTTTCGAAGCGGGATTTCAATCATTAGGTATTGAAAATGAGTCAAAGGAACCTGAAAAAAAAGTTGTATTAGGCGTTATGGGAGGTCCTTGGACAATTAGTACGAATATTATAGCTGCGAATCTTAAAGCGCATGGATTTGAGGTTATTTATGCTGGTTCAGACATATCTCCGCAAAAGATTGCTGAAACTGTTAAAGCATCAAATGCTAAAATAGTTGCAACCGCAATTTATTTGATGCAATCGATAAAAGATATTGAATTATTAGAGGAGGAATTATGGAAAATTGGGATTCGTCATAAAATACGTACTATCTTAAGTGGACCTGCTGGTTCAAACCAAATAGCTGAAAAATATAACTATGATTCATTTGTAAAGGATGTTAACGAACTTATCTTAAAAGTAAACGAATTCTCAGAAGATCTTAATTCGGAAATGACTCCTTATGAAAGAGTAATGTTATCTGTAAATCATAAAGAACCTGATAGAGTTCCATTTATACCATTTGCACAGACTTTTACAGTTAAATTTGCAGATATTCCATTCTCTCAATGTGTCAGTAAAGCTGAGAATTTTTACAATGGACAATTAAAAGCTTATAGATTTTTTGGATGGGATGCTCTTTGTTTTTCTTCTGATGTTGGGATGTATGCAGAGGCTCTAGGTGCAAAAATAGAATTTCCTCATGATGATGTACCTAGAATTGCAAAACCAGTACTTAGTCATACTTCAATGTATAAAGACTTTCAGAATCTTAAAATTTCAGATCTTTCAAATTCTGGTAGATTAACAGAGTCGATAAAGGCTATTGAAATAGCTAAAAAAGAATTGAAGGATGAAGTTCCTTTAATTGGATGGTTAGAAGGCCCCTTTCAAGGAGTCACATTGTTAGCTGGGGGAGATCCAATGCAATTTTTCTATGTTCTAGAACATCCTGATGAATTTAAAGAAATTCTTGATTGGTACGTTAGCTTTGTGAATGAAATTGCCAATAAGATGTATGAAGCGGGTGCAGATATAATTAGTGTTGGAGAAACTGCAGCCTATTTTATGTCACCAAAATTTTTTGAAGAATTTTGTTTAAGGCCAGAAGAAAAAGCTTGTAAAATAATAAAAAATATGGGAATAATTCCACTTATTCATTGTTGTGGATTCGTTCCGCAATGTATACATTTTGCAAAAGAGACCAATCCTGGTGGAGCTATTCAATTTGATTATCAAGTTGATTTAAAATGGGCAAAAGAACTTATTGGAGAGGATTTAACTATCATGGGAAATTTGAACTATAATAAAATACTTAGAGCCAATGCCCAAGAGGTTTATAAAGATTGTGGCAATCATATAAATATCGCAGGGAAGGAAGGAGGATATTGGTTAGCTTTTGGATGTGAAATACCAAGTGATTTGCCTATTGAAAATCTTCGAGCAATTTTAAGAGCTACAAAAACGGTAGGTAAATACCCATTAGCTCAGTAGGAATTGTAATTAACTTATTCCTTATTCAAAAATAATGTTAATGATAAATATAAATAGGAAAACTCTCACTATATATACAGAACATTAGTAGGACAAGATTGAATCAAATGCCTGTTTACAAAAATATAGGAGAATTTCTAGAGTTTGTTAATATAAGTAATGAGACTAACCAATTATTTGAATGGAAACCACAAAGTTCATATAGAAGGTTTGATTTAGACTTAAATATAATCAAAGAAAATCCTGTAAGCGATATTTTTTTCCATAGGGATAAGGGCAATATGAAGCTTGTCTATATTAGAAAACATGGCCTCATATATACAGTAGGTGCTAACCCAAAGGTTCAATATCAGCTATTGGAAGCTTTACTAGAGCATATTGATTTTGAATTTAATGAAATGTATGATGTAAAAGTTATACTCTCTTATGGTAACTTCTCTCCAGGTCTTTTTAATAGATTCAAACCAAAGATTCAAAATATAATCTGGAACTTTGCAAATTTAGATTTAGTTAAACGAATTCATATAGAGTGCAGAGTTTGTGGTAAGGTTCTCCCTCTATTTGTAAAAAAAAGTTTCATTGAAAATGCAGAATCCTACCCTGTTCCAATTGTATATAGCCATAAAGGTCATGCAGTATTATGTTTTATTGATAAGAACTTTCACCACAGAGGAGTAGAACTGGTTAACATTACCGGATAAATCAGTCTATTTTATTTTTTATAATATCTTTTTCTTAAACTCTCAATAATGAATTTTAAAAAGATAACTAGAATATTATACTTATGGAAGAGAGAAACAAACCAACAGAAGAGCCATTTTTTGAAGAAATTGTAAAAAAAACAAAAACTGGAATAACTTTCCCAAAGAACTTGAGAGAGTTATTATTTGAGGAGGATTCTGAGGTTTTTTTCAAATTAGTTGTTCCTCAAGCAAAAGATAAAATCATCTTAGAGATACTATCCAAAGATAAGGTAGATGAGATTTCAAAGAACTTGAATGCAAAAAATATCTCAACTTCTAGCTCATCCAAACCAAAATCAGAATCGAAATCAAAAACAACAGTTGGAATAAGCCCTGCTTGGGGTGAGTATTTTGTATACGATTTTGAAGCAAAAGATAAAATCCAACCAATATTGGAGTCAGCTTTTTATAAGTTTGCTCAAAAACCGCTAAATTTGGAAGATGCAATGGGAAGAGTTAAGTATGCATTAGTTTCATTCCTTTCCTCAACGAAAACTGAGAATGCTAAATTATATTTTGCTGTAGAAAAATTTCTAATCGATATTATTGAAAAATTTGATCAACCAAATATACTCGATTGGATTTTTGAAAAAGTAATTCCTAATATTGAGAGTAAGTTCCTCTATGAACAAGCTTTACTAGAACTTGTAGAGTCTAGTTTAAAGTTCAAAAGATGGGAAAAAGCAGAATTGTATATCTTTTATGTATTGAAAAATATTGATAGTTATGCAAAATCTGAAATGTATAACATTATGAATAGTTTTAAACAATTAGTAAAAAAAGTAAAATATACTGAAAGATCTGATAAAATTGATATTTTACTTAAAGAAAAATTGCTTGAATATGGAGAAGGCGCTGAGGATGTTGATTATAAAATTCAGATTGTAGAGTTTCTTGAAGACTTAAAATATATTGAGCTTGCGTATGATCTTGCGAAAAAAATTCAGGTAAGTTTACCTCCAGAGAGTATGAAGATAGAAGAAATAAGAAAAATTGTTAGGCGTTTGCATATTACACCAATTAGTGAGAATAAACCGGATTCAACTACTGATTTTGAAGAGGAGGCGGAAGATGACAATGAGGAAGATCATTAATTTTCATTTTTTTCGTTTTTAGATCTTTCAAGCGCTTCTTCGATTCTTTTTTGTTCTTCTTCTTTAATTTTCTGTTCTTTCTGTTCTAATGATTTTTGTTTAAGTTCTATTTCTACTTGAGATAATTGTTTTTCTTTTTCCATTAATTCTTCTTTTAGCTTTAAAGTTTTTTCCCTCTCTAATATTTCTTTTTCCTCTAATTCTTTCTCTTTTTCTTCCAACTCTAATTTTTTCTTCTTAATTTCTAAATCTTTCTTTTTCAATTCAAGCTCTTTATCAATAATTTCTTCTTCTTTTTTCTTAAGTTTCTTTGGAATTTTTTTTTCAATTTCCTCTCCGATTTCACTTTCCTTTTCCAAAATTTCCTCTTTTAATTTTAATACCTCTTCTTTCTTTTGAACTACTTTCTCCTCAATCTCCTTTTCTTTCTCTTCTAATTCTAATTTCTTCTTTTTAATTTGTAATTCTTTCTTTTTTAATTCAAATTCTTTATCTAGTATTTCTGTTTCTTCTTTTTCTAATAAAGCTTCTTTCTTACCTTCTACTAAAGACTCAGGTGATATTGGTTCCTCTGTTGGTTCTTCTTTTTCTTCCTTTTCAACAATCTCTTCAATTTTATCAACTGAAACAATTGATTTTAAGATTTCATCAATTGCTTTCTTAATATCATCGTTATCAGCAATTTCCGAGATTTCTTTTGCATAATCTTTTAAAATATTTGTCATTAATTTCGGTGATTTTGATCCAATAGTTTTTAGAGCTTGGATAGCTTTTTTTACAACAAAATCCTTCTCATCATTCAATCTTAATAGTATTGATCTAATAAGTGATTCATCATCTATTGAAGCTTCTCCACCTGCCATATAGATTAATAATTGTAAAGCAGCCTCTCGTACATTAGGTATCTCCGAATTAATTAGATCCTCACTATATGGAAGAAATAAATCGCACTCCTGTTCACATATTGTTTTTAATAATAATAAAAAAGTAAACCTTAAGACAGGATCTCGATTTGAGAGATTTTCTAATAGAGAGGGAATATCAATTATTAGATTTTCAATCAAAAACCTTAATACTGTTCGTCCGCCGTGTAAAGTTAATAATGTTTCTATTACTGCTTCAAGTCTATCTAAATATTCATCTTTGGTTGCATCACCAATATAAAGTGCAATGATTTGAACAGCATCATCAAATCTTCCGTCATTTACAAAATCTTTTACTTGTGTAATTTCTATGGGTTCTTTCTCAGTATCATTCATAATACCACCAATTTTTTTTAATCCTTTTACTTTATATCCAAATTATATAATATTCGGTATATATTCTGGTTGCAAAATTGAATATTAACCTTAAGTCTCTATATCTCAATTTTATCCTCTCTCCTTCTTCATTATAATTATGAGTCAAGAGACTTACATACAAAATTATTTCTAAATTTTGATTTTTATCTTCATGTATATTGATTTGCTCGCAATATTGAGTTAAAGCATTAAGATCTTCCCAAAATGTGTTCCAAAAATACTGATCTGCTTTTGAATTCTTATCTTTAATTGGCTCTTTAGAGATTTTTGTTAATACTTCATATGGTACTTTAAGAGATATTTCTACATATTTATCTGGTAGGAAGCTTAATTTTACTTCAGGAAAGTATATTTCTGCATAAAACTGACAGATCCCATTTAATAATTCCAAATTTGTAATATCTTCACGATTTGCGTTACAAAGAGCATATTTTTCATTTAAAAAAACAACGTGAATACGATCTTCAAATTTAAAGATTAAATAATTTTTAGTTTTTAAATACTCGAACTTTTCATCCCTATTATGGATTCTATCCTCAAATATCTTAAATGCATCATCCCAATTTGAAAATGATATAAATTTATTTAACTTACGGTAATCTCCATGAAAAAAAACATCTAAAAAATCTATTAAATATAAGTATGCGTCATATGGTCTATAAATTACTGTTTTATTTCTAAAATATCTCTCTACGACGCCTTTATGGACACTATAACAAAACTTAGGTAAATCATCTATTGTAAGCCCACTTTTAATACGTAAATTATTTAAAAATCTACGAGTGCAAAGTGGAGTTAAAGTACAAGATATCCTATCAATCTGACACTCTTCGAAACATAACTTGTCTATCCTTTCTTTCAACAGATCAATTATTTCCGATTTATATTTTGTGTCTGACTCAGTCTTCAGAAATTTTATAATATGATCTTTATTTAAAGGCATATAGATGATTTCGAAGTAATTATAATTTTAAGGCTAATATATAAAATTAAAATTATTAAAATCTAATATCTTTTATTATTTTTCAATATAAATATAACAAAGGAGTAACGATTGCTCTCATTTAATTATAAAAAATTATTAATTAGCATTTCTTCTTTTCATATAATAATAAATATTTCCAATTATTTCAATTAGGTTCATAGAATATGTTAAGGCAACTACATATTTTTTTAGACTCAGAACTCTTGTTTGTTAAAGATTATGCAATGGCACTGGGGAGTGAAGAGTTAAATAATGTAAAAAAAATAATTCAAAAATACATCGATATGCCCATGCCTGGAAAAACTTTCCAAAGACCTGTTTCAAACTTTCAAATTTTCCATAGAGCTTATGAAAATCTATATTTTCTTATTATAACTGATATCATTGACTCTCTTCAATATATTGATGACATTATAAAGAACACTATTAAGAAATTTGTAGAATTATTTCCAAATCCAAAAGATATTGATGAACCTAGCCAAGAAAAAGATGAATTTATAAAGTATTTAAATCAAATTCAGCGAGATATACATTCAAAAATCGCTATAATAGGTCCCGCATATGCAGGTAGAACCACACTTTATAATTTGTTAAAGAGTGGTGAAGACACAACAATTATGGATTTTGCTAAAAAATCTACTTTTGATATTGATACTATAAGTTTTGATTTATGGGATTTTCAATTGAAAGATAATTTTTCTCTGCTTTGGTCCAAATTTATAAGTGGTTCTGATTTAGTTATTCTCATCTTCAATTTAGCAAACTATAATTTAAAAATGATTAACCACTTTTTGTCACTTCACAAAAAGGAAAGTAACTATTCGAAATTACTGATTATTGGTAATAAAAGGGATTTAGTGGAGGATTCGGATATAAAAAGAATAAAAAATGAATTGAGTATTCCTGATTTTAATGAAATATCTCTTACCAGCCCTGATGCAAAATCGCAAATTTATCAGTTAATTTCAAATACTCTTAAATTAAAAAAAGAATTCCCCAAAAACTTCGATAAATTAATAAAAGAAACCGATGATTTAGTTTTGGAGAGAAAAACTGTTCAAGCATTAGCTAAATACAAAGAATTATTGAAAATTAGTGATTCTTACCAAAATATTATGTACTCAAAAAAATTACAACAGAAAATTGATACAATAAATCGAAAAATTAAAGAGGAAGCAGATAAAAGAAAAGAATTTGAAAAAACTAGAGAATTTGAAGTGGCAAAACCATTAGCTTTTACTCGTAAGGTTACAGTAAGGCCACTACCTACAACTGATTCTTCATCAAGTATTCAAGACCAAGCCAAGGAAGCTGAAACTCAAGAATTAACTCCTGCTCCTTCAAAACCTATCAAAACGCTAGTTACATTTCAAAAACTAGAAAAGGAAAAGGAGCTAACACCTCTTAAAATTACAAAACCCCCTTTAAAAATTATAAAAAAAGCAGCAGTTCCTGCAGATAAAACAGAAGATAAAGTAGATACAAAACCTAAAGCAAAAATGCCAATGGAATTGTTTGGTCCACATGAAGAAATAAAAAAAGATATGGAAAAACCTTTGATTATAGACTTTACAAAAGAACTACAACAAATAATAACTAAAAAGGGAAGTTCTCTTAGTTTAGAGTTGTGTCAAAGTTTAATTACAGAATTACAAAAATCTTTAGGAAGAGCATTAACTTTAGAAGATATCGAAACAGCAGCTGAATTTTTTGTTAAACAGGAGCAAATGGTATAATTTAAAAAAATTAAATTTAGATTATTTATTTTCGTGTTGTTAGTTCAATAAAAGTTCACAACACTCTTCTTTTAAAACAATTCAACATTTATGTTAATCAAAAACTAAAATCATGTAATTTAAATTAAAAATAAATTTTGACGATTTTAAAATGAGTGTTATAAAAGAGCTTAGGGAATATTTCACTGAAATTATGAGATTGAACTATATTCAAGCATTATTAGGTTGGGATCAGCAAGTTAATATGATGGGATATAAAAATGTGAATGGGAGATCAGAACAATTAGCTCTTATTGCAAAACTTATTCATAAAAGATTAACTTCGGAAGCAACAGGAAAAATAATTAAAAAAGCAGAAAAACTTCAAGATCTAAATGATATTGATAAAGCAATGGTAAGAGAAGCAAAAAGAGCATATGATCAAGAAACAAAATTACCAGAGGAATTAGTAGTAGAAATCCAGAAAACAGCAACCTTAGCACAGCAAACTTGGCAAAAAGCGAGAAAAGATAATGATTTTGAGTCTTTCATACCATTATTAGAAAAAACATTGGAATTACAGAAAGAAAAAGCAAAGAAACTTGGAACTCACGAGGATTTATACTCCACACTAATTGATTTATATGAACCAGGTGCTACATATAATTGGATTGCCAATATATTTAACCCTATTAAGCCAAAATTAATTAATTTTGTTAAGAAATTAGCATCTGCTCCCAACCCAACTAATAATTCCATATTCGATAAAGAATTTGATCCCGACAAACAATATGAATTAAGTTATGAAATTCTTAAAAAATTGAATTATAATTTCGAAAGTGGCCGTCAAGATAGATCTACACACCCGTTCACTACTTCTTTAGCTCCATTAGATGTAAGAATAACTACTCGAACTACGGAGCCTTTTCCATCTTGTATTACAGGTACTATTCACGAATGTGGTCATGCTCTTTACGAAATGGGTATCATGGAAGAATTATATGATACAATTCTCTGTACCGGGACTTCGATGGGGATCCATGAGTCCCAGTCACGAATGTGGGAAAATGTAGTTGGTAGAAGTAAAGAATTCTGGGAATATTGGTATCCAACCTTTCAAAAATATTTCCCTGAACATTTGAAAGATTATCCAATGGAAGATTTTTACAGAGCAGTTAACCATATTTATCCATCATTTATTAGGGTAGAAGCTGATGAAGTAACATATGGTTTACATATAATACTAAGATTTGAAATAGAGAAAGATCTTATTGATGGGAAAATTCAGGTAAAGGAGTTACCAGATGTTTGGAATTCGAGATTTGAGGAATTATTAGGGATAATTCCTCCTACTGATGTAGAAGGAGTATTACAAGATGTGCACTGGGGAAGTGGTTATATTGGATATTTCCCTACATACTTTCTGGGAAATCTTTATTGTGCTCAGTTTTACGATACTGCATCGAAAAAAATGCCTAATCTTTCTGAGGATTATAAAAAAGGTGAATTTTCAAACTTATTAAGATTTCTTAGAGAAAATATTCACCAATATGGGAGTATTTATAGAGCAGACGATTTAGTAAAAAGAGTTACTGGCGAAAGTTTGAATCCTGATTATTTCATGAACTACCTTGAAAAGAAATTTTATCCTATTTATGGATTATAATTATTCAACGTAATCGATTTTAATAAATTCTATTTTTTTTAATTTTTTCATTCAAAGTCTTTCATAAATTAAATTAAAAACGAAAGCTTTTAGTAGAAAATTTCATAGCATCCTCTATCTATTTAGATAAAAAAGATTGAATAAATTATGAATGCTATGAAAGAACTTTGGGAATATTTCAACGAAATAATGAGACTAAATTACATAAGAGCTCTCTTAGGTTGGGATCAACAGGTTAATATGCCTAAAGGCTCAATAAAAGGAAGAGCCGAACAAAACGCTCTTATTCAGAAATTAATTCATAATAGAATAAAATCTGATAAAACTGGTAGATTGATTAAAAACGCTGAGAAATTGAAAAATTTAAATGACATTGATTTAGCAATGATTAGAGAAGCAAAAAGAGAATATGAACATGCCACAAAAATTCCTGAAGAATTAGTGGTAGAAATCGCGAAAACAGCCTCCTTAGGCCAAATTGAATGGGAGAAAGCAAGAGAGAAAAGCGATTTTTCAATTTTTAAGCCTTACCTTGAAAAAATTATAAAATTACGTATTGAATTTGCGGAACGATTAGATACAGGTCCAACCTTATATTCAACTTTAATAGATTTATTTGAACCAGGTGCTACCTATGAATGGGTTTTAAATATATTTAATGGAATGAAATCTAAACTAGTGAAAATTGTCGATAAATTAACTAATTCTACTGAAAAACCTTCTCAGGAAATTTTAAATAAATATTATGAACCCGAAAAGCAATGGCAAGCTAGTTTAGAAATAATAAAGAAACTGAACTTTGATTTCAATACAGGTAGACAAGATAAATCTACACATCCCTTTACTGTTTCTTTGTCTTCAATAGATACAAGAATTACAACTAGGATTTGGGAGAATTTTTTACCAGCATGCATTTTTGGCACTATCCATGAATGTGGCCATGCACTTTACCAAATGGGGTTTAGAAAAGAAATTCACGACACTTTATTGGCTGATGGTTGTTCAATGGGGATTCATGAATCCCAATCTCGCATGTGGGAGAATATCGTTGGGCGAAGCAAGGAATTTTGGGAATATTGGTACCCAACATTTCAGAAATATTTCCCTGAAAATTTAAAGAATTACCCAATGGATGAGTTTTATCGATCAATAAATGTGGTTCAACCATCTTTTATACGCGTAGAAGCTGATGAAGTCACTTATGGTTTACATATAATTCTAAGATTTGAATTGGAAAAAATGATAATTGAGGATAACATTAATGTTGAAGAGTTACCTGGGTTATGGAATGAAAAAATGGAGAATTTATTAGATATTACACCTCCAAATGATAAAGAAGGCATTTTACAAGATATTCATTGGACTTCTAGCTTTGGGTACTTTCCTACTTACGCTCTCGGAAATCTATATGCGGGACAAATTTATCAATATGCCCTCAAAGCTAACCCAAATTTACCTCAAGATTACTCAAAAGGAGATTTTTCTAATCTATTGGCTTATTTGAGAGAAAATGTACATCAATATGGTAATATATACAGAGCCCCTGATCTAATTAAAAAAATAACTGGAGAAGATTTAAATCCCGATTACTATATCAAGTACGTTGAGGAAAAATATTATCCTATCTATGGATTTTAAGTTTTTAATCACATCTAACTTTTTTTTATTTATTCTAAAAGTAATGACAGAAAACTTTATTTTTTTATAATCTTAATTTTAAAAAAGATAGAAAGTAATCACTTCAAAGTTATATGTTATTACAAATAAAAAGATTTTCTGAAAAACTTCTTCTTCCTTTAGGAGAAAAATTAGTGAAAATTCCTGCTAATTATTTCACTTTATTTGGTCTAATATCAGCAATAATTACTTTTTTTGGTTTTTTTTATCAATGCATAGTAATAAGTATCATTTTTCTATTTATCACTGAATTTTTTGATCAATTAGATGGAGTTATTGCACGACTTCGAGGTCCTACAAAATTAGGTAGCTTCCTTGATTCTACTTTAGACAGAATAGGTGATTTCTTCTTATTTTTTGGAATAATCCTTGGTGGATATACCACCATGGAAATTGGATTGATTGTCCTTGCTGGAGCATTTTTAACTTCTTATACAAGAGCCAAGATTGAAGCTTTAGGTATTGATAATTTATATGGTGTTGGAATAATGGAACGAACTGATCGTGTACCAATTTTATTTGTTGGAGCAATATTTCATATTTGGTTTCCAACGGCTCTTTGGTGGACAATGATAATTTTAGCAATAGGAACAAATATAACAGCTCTTCATAGAATTATTTATGCTTTTAGAAAATTTTCTGAAAAATCAAAAGGAACATAATTTGAAATAATCCAAATTAATCTTAGAATAAAAATAAGAAAAAAGAATATTATTATAATCTTAAAATTGCTTCTTGCTGAATAAAAACATGTTAATACTCATTATGATGATTGTAATAGTTATACCTAAAATTAATGCTAGCAAAATAGGATTTAATCTCTCAAAAAAGAAAGTTGGCAGAATAATCAGAGTCGATAATTGACTTCCTAAATAGACTGATAATATTGCTGCTACTGGTACAGAAGGAACAATTACTCCAAAAAAGATTCCAATGGAACACGTAATTGACATTGATGACATTGCGATAATTAAAGATTCAAAAGTAGGATCCAAATACGTATCTGTCAAATTACCTCTAAATGTATCTATAAGTATTCCAATTGTAAGAGAAAGCAAAACTGCTATTATAAGGCATAAATATACTGCTAAATATTTTGCTAAAATTAAACTACTCCGTCTAACAGGTCGAATTAAAAATAATTCATAAACATGACGATTTCTTTCATTAACTATTGAAGTACTTAACATAATAGCAGAAAGTGTTCCTCCTATACTTGAAACGACAATAGAAACTAAAAAGGAAATTGGAAAACCTTCTAATTCTGCAGGGTTAATGAATTGAATAAGAAAAGATAATAAAGGCAAACCAAACCATAAAACTATCATTACTTTTGATTTAGCATAACCTTTCAGTTCATCGAAAAATAACAATAATAAACTCATTTCGATTCACCTCCAACATATTTTAAATATACCTCTTCTAAGCTTGGTTTTAAGAGATTAAATCTACGGATTTTACATTTCTGTTCCTTGATCTTACTTATAATTTTATATATTGATAAATCGACATCAGCATTAGATTTCAAATGAATTTCTTGTTTGTCTGACTTAGTTTTCTCAATAAACTCAATTTCTTCTAAATCATTTAAATCTGTGCATAAAGGAGTGTTTTCGGCAACAACTATTTCGATAACATTGCCTATATGAAAGCTACTTTGCAATTCCTCCGGACTACCTATCTTTAAAATTTTACCTTTATTAATAATTCCAATTTTATCAGCTATATCTTGGACATCACTTAATATATGTGATGAAAATAAACTTGTGATGCCCTCTTTAGCTAACTTTTTGATGATTTTTTTAAATTGAAATCGAATAGTTGGGTCTAGACCTGATAAAGGTTCATCCATAATAAGAATCTCTGGTTCATGGAGAAGAGCCTGACCTAATCTTAACTTTTGAAACATACCACCAGATAAATGTACAATTTTCTTGTCTTTAAAATCTTCTAGACCAATGAGGTTTAATATTTGATTTATCCTATCATCAAGATGGGGAGATTTAAGTCCTGATAATCGGCCAAACGTTTTTAACGCGTGATTTACTGTACGCCATTCTTGGAAATTAGCTTCTTGAGGATGATATCCGATTAGTTTATGAATATCTTTATTATCATTAGCAATATCTTGACCATAAATATAGACTTTCCCTTGATAATTCTTTATTAATCCTACTAATATTTTTATTGTGGTTGTTTTACCGGCTCCATTGGGACCTACATAACCTAATATTTCTCCTTTGTTAATATTAAAAGATATATTATCTAAGGCAAGTAGATCCTTATATTTCTTAGAAACATTTTCAAACTCAATACAGATTTTATCGCTCATTTTATCAATTTTGTATAATAGTATTAAGCAATAAAGTAAAAGTTGTTATAAGAAGTTTTTTAACTTTGATTTCTACTTAATTTTTAATCCGTGGTGGAGGAACGAATACTTTTCTGGGGCTTTCCAATAGAGATATCGCATTCTCAGGACAAAAATGAGCACAGACACCACATCCTATACATAAGTCAACATTAACTTCAGCTTTATTATAATCATTTCCTTCAATAGCATCTACAGGACATTTTTCCATACATGTACCACATCCAACACATAATTCCTGATCTATCTTCGATAAATAATTAGTTGAATTAATCATTGGCATAGTTCCTTCTCTCCATAATTCAAAAGTTCCACAACAATCCTTACAGCAATTGCAAATAGATGTTTCATCTTTAGAAATATTTCCTTGGGGATGGTAAACCTTATGAACTAAACCTGCCGATGCTGCATCATCTATCAGTTTTAAAGCTTCTTCTTGAGAAATTAACCTTGAAAAACCATTTTCAGAGGTAAAACGTGCTGATTTCCCTAGAGTAAAACAAATTTCTCGTGGAGCATCAAATTTACAGGGATCACCGAGTAAATCATGGTGTTGCCTGCAAAAGCAATATCCTACAGCAATATCATCAAAACTTTTAATTATCTCGTTGATATCTTGCTTTGGTAATATTATTTCACCAGGAGTCTCAATTTCTTGATTAATTTCTATGATTATTTCTTTTCCTTCAAAATTCTTTAATATAGGTACCGTTCTGTCTACTGGTGGTACTGCAGAAAAAGCAGGAAGGAACATATCATATTTATCTTGAACTATATCTCTTATTTCATCAAAAAGCTTTTTGAATAAGACAGCGACTTTTTTTTCTTCATCAGTATATTTAATTTTCTTCATCAGATAATATTCGAAGATACCGACGAATATAGGAGGCAAAAGTCTGTATACTGTTAATCCTGTGGAACTTTTGGATTTAAAAATTGCTCCTTTCTTAACAAGAGGTTCAATAATAGTCAAGATCTGTTGTTCGTTGTCTATTTTACTATTTTTTTTCAATTCATCTATGGTTTGTGATACTTTTCTTCGATAAGTTTTTGTAATAAACTCTGCTTCTTCAGGTGTGTATAATATTCTTAATATTTCAATAAGTGTATCTGTCACAGGAAACGGAAGCATACCAGCTTTGATAATAATGTTTCCCGCTTTCTTAAATAATTCATCTGACATTTTTGTTCATTATCTATTCTTATTTAGTGTTATTTTTTGATTAGATTTAATAATTTATAAAAGAATAATTTTTGGTTAATAAGTAAGTTAAAATTCGATAATGATTCAATCACTCATATAAAAACTATTAAAATTGTTGAAAAAAATGGTCAATGTATTAATAGTAGGACATGGAGCAAGAGAACATGTTCTTGGTGAGACTTTAGTTAATTCAGGAGCCAATTTGTTTGCATTTATGAGTTTTAAGAATGCTGGGTTGGAGGATTTAAGTAAAAAGGTTAAAATTCACTCCGAGACAGACTTTAAAGAGATTATTAATTTTTGTAGAAATAATAACATAGATTTCGCTGTTATAGGTCCTGAAGCACCATTAGTTGTTGGAATTGTTGATGCATTGGAAAAGGGGGGAGTTCCTTGTATCGGTCCTAAAATTGAAGCAGCTCAATTAGAAGGCTCAAAAGTATTTACTCGACATCTTATGGAGAAATACAAGATACAATCAAATATTAAAAGCAAAGTATTTGATTCAATGGAGGGAATTGAGAATTACATACAGGATATAGGTGTAGAAAACCTTGTTGTAAAACCAGAAGGATTAACTGGAGGTAAAGGCGTTAAAGTTTATGGAGATCATCTATTTTCAAAGAAAGATATTTTAGATTATTGTAATGAATTAATCCATAAAAAAAGTAGATTTCTATTAGAAGAAAAGTGTGTTGGAGAAGAATTCACTTTACAAACTTTTGTAGATGGAAAAACTGTTATTGGTTCACCCTTAGTTCAGGATCATAAAAGAGCTTATGAAGATGATAAAGGTCCCAATACCGGAGGAATGGGATCTTATTCCATGGAAGATCATCTTATGCCATTTATTACAAAAGATGACGTTGAGATTGCATTAAAGGATATGAAAAAAACAATAACTAGTGTTAAAACAGAAACTGGAGTTAATTATAAAGGATTTTTATATGGTCAATTCATGAAAACTGCAAAAGGCTTAAAATTAATTGAATTTAATTCTCGATTTGGAGATCCAGAGGCTATGAATGTTCTACCACTTCTTAAAGGAAATTTTATTGATATATGTTGGGCAATTATTGATGGAAAACTTATCCAAAATTTTAAATTTGAAAAGAAAGCTACAGTATGTAAATATTTAGCCCCCGAAGGCTATCCTGTTAATCCTAAAAAGGATGAGGAAATAAAAATAAATAAAGAAAAAATGCAAAAAACTGGAGCAAAATATTATTATGCTTCTGTGTATCGTGAAAACGGAAGAATTTATACTACGACATCAAGAGCAATGGGTATTCTAGGGATCGCTGATTTCCTTGAAGATGCCGAAAAAATAGCGGAAAAGGGTGTTAGATGTGTTGAAGGTAAATTATTTCATAGAAGAGATGTAGGTACTCTAACTCTTTTACAAAAACGTATTGATCATATGAACAATCTTCTAAATCAATAAGTATCTTGTTTTCTTAATAATAAGTATAACTCATGAGTTTTATAATATATAATCATCAAATACTAATATTATTCTAATTAAATTATTCATGAATTATGAATTGGCATGAACAGAACGCTGAATTCAATGAGTTAATAAAAAAATTATTTCATGATAAGAATTGGCAATCAAGAGCAGAAGCTGCAAGGAAACTTGGATTATTACGAGATGGGAGAGCAACTAATTTATTATGTAGAGCTCTCAGATCGGAAATAGATCAGATTGTTGGTAATAAAATCATTGAAGCGTTAGGAAGGATTGGAGATGGGAGAGCTACCTTAAGAATTATAGAGAAACTTAAAGAAGAAGAAGAGAAAGAAGAAATAGATAAATTTAGAATTATTTATATAATAGAAAGTTTAACAAAAATTAAAGATAAAAGAGCGCTTTCATATTTAAGCCCTCTACTAAATTCGTCTGATAGTGATATTAAAAACTTAACCTATAAAGCGTTTGATTCTATAGAGCCAGATTGGGAGCAGATAGTTGAAAGAGAGAGAAATAAGTCGATCCAAGAAATATTTAAAACAAAGAATTAAAAAATCTGTTTTTTAAGTTCTTATTAGTTTATCTTAAAATAATAAGGTTCTAATAGATAATTATTTATGAATTCCAACATCTTCAATTAAATAATTAAAATAATTTTATCTTCTGAGAAAATTACTTTTGAAAAAAAAGGTATGTTGTTGGGATCTAGAAGGCCCAATCACTACAATAGATTTTGCAGCTGACCTTAGTAAGAAATTAAGTGAAAAAAGCAAATTGGGTTTAAATAGAGACAATATGCAAGAGTTTTATTCTATGATTTCTCACTATGATGATTATTTAGTTGAATCACCTACTCTTAAAAAAGAATTGGGAATTTCTGAATATCAACCTGGAGACACACTAAGGTTAATGGCTCCTCTCTATACATCAAGCTTAAATGAAAAAATTTTAATTAAATTAGCTAGATCTAATTATGGTTTACTACCAGGTATTCAAAAATTATTTAATACTATACGACAAAATTGGGATGTATTTATTGTTTCAACTAGTTATACTCAATTCGCGTATAGTGTAGCAGATTTTTTAGGCATTCCTCGCAATAATGTTTATGCAACTAATTTTGATATTAACAATCTAAAGGGAAATTTAAAAGATATAAATTTATCTATAGATTTCCTTGTTAGAAAGTTATTTCAGGAATACTTGAGAAATAACAAAGATCTTGTCAGTGTAATTGATAATTTAAATAATTTTTTCTGGGGTGGCCAAAATAAGGATTATGTAAACCTTATGAATAAAATAAAAGTCAGAGGAGGTAAAAGAAAGGAAGCTGCAATTGAAAGAATTTCACTTAAGACAGAGATTCCAATTTCAAAAATGATAGTATTAGGAGACTCTATAACAGATATCAATATGCTACAAAGAGTGAAAGATGAAGATGGTATTGCTGTCTCTTTCAATGGAAATAAATTCAGTATCATCCACGCTAATGTTGCTTTAACGACTCCAAATAGTCTAGGTGTGTTGCCAATTTTCGAAGAATATGACCATTTTAATAAATTTCTTGAAAATTGGGAAG
>JBHLNK010000040.1:0-31043 GCA_048941625.1 Promethearchaeota archaeon
TGTGTAAGATATAACCCATGATTCTTCATTTTTTTCAAATGTTTCAATATTCTGTTCTTCATTAATTATGTTGTTTAAAATCGAATAAAATTCAACAGTATCTACTTCTAAATCTACAATAGGTGATCCAATGCTATCATTTGGCATATCAGGATGAGATAAGGCATTACCATCTCGATCTATCATCACAACGTAACCGGTTTTATGAATTTTTATGTTACTTAAATAGATTCTTAAAGAAGATAATTCGATTTCTATTGCACTACATCCAAAAACAGAATTATTATCATACATAGATGCCTGCGATAATAATATTGCAGGACCCAATAATGAATGATTTACGTTTTCAAAATATATTTGCCCATTCAAATTTTTAGTGTTGTTATACCATTCTTCAGCACTCTTGTCTTGATATATTGATCTTGAATTATTAATATAAGGAAAGATTCTAGTAATACCATCGTCATAACATGTAATCATTGTAACATAGTTTGTATTTACTTCATAAATTGGATTAAAGATATAATCCATATAAGCAGATTTATTAATCAACTGTTCAACATGGGAATTGATTACAGTATTATTTGTAAAATCTGAGAAACTTGTATTTATATATTTATCATATTTAGTTGAATAAACCAGTTTAGGGAGAATTGGTATTCCTGATTGATGATACGAGAGCCTGTTTTCTGTGATATTTATTCTTTTATTAAAGAGGTCTTCATTATAACTTGTTAATCTAGATAAATCAATTGATATTTGATCAAACCAAGTTTTTACATAATTAGCAACATCACTTGATTTGTTCTGAAGAGCATTAAACCCCTCAATTTCGATATGTTCTCTAGCATCGGATGTAGTATATCCTCCTAACACGCTGATCTGAGAAAAAGCAAAAATTGATAAGATAATCATTGGACCAATTATAAGTATCAAATTAGCTCTTAATATTCGTTTCTGTATTTTTCCTTTTTGCGTCCTTTTTGACATCTTCTTTTTATATATAATTTTTTTTTTAATTAGATATATTTATTTATATTTATAGATATATCTATATATTTAAAAGTTATGAATAATATAAGACTATTGAATAAAGCACATTTAATATTTCTTTTAAGTCTTTCAGCATATATATAAGAATATATATGCTATTATCATTTTATTAGGATTTCAAAATTACCTGGTTATAAAATTTTGACTTACAATCTAAGAGAATACAGCAATTTTTTCCCAATTTTGAATCATTTGTAATATATAATAACTCAAGGTAAATTCTATAAACTAATTATATCCAAAAATGATATTTTGTATTTTTAGTATTTTAATTTGTTGAATAATTCATGATTTTAGCAACGTTCCTATTGACTTTCAATAAATATAAATTTTAAATTATTTTTAAAAAAATTTATACCAAATAAATGATTTTAAGTCAATATGCCTTTTGAGAGAACATTACGAACAGTTGAAATCCTCAGAGTTTTTAAATTTTTAGACCATAAACCTGAAAAAATTCTAGATTTTGGGTATGGAGATGGTCAAATTACTAATTCACTGCATCAACGAGGATTTAACATTATTGGCTTAGACAATTCAAAGGGAAATTATGAACAAGCAAGGAACTGGTTCCCTAATTGTGATTTTCGATTATATGATGGCTTAAATATCCCATTTGAAGAAAATTCTTTTGACACAGTTATATTAAATGATGTTTTAGAACATATTCCGTATGATTTGATGAATAATTTAATAATTGGGATCAAGAAAGTCCTAAAGCCAAATGGAATAATCTATATAAGTGTCACTAATAGATTTGATTTAATCGAACCACATACTCGAATCCCTTTTATAACTTGGTTTCCAAAAAGTTTTTGGAAATATATTGAAAAAGTCTATAAGAGTAGATCTAATTACCAGATTTCTAATATATATCCTTATACTTTTAGGAAATTAAGATCTTTCTGTAAAAGGCATGACTTAGATTTTAAAGATTATACCTCCGTATACATATCTCATAAACTTTATAATTTAGAATATATAGGTAATAAATTTGTTAGGTTTATTGTTAAATTATTAAAAAAAATAAGATTAATAACCATTTTTTATTATATCGCTTACAGATTTAGTGTTATTATATACGTATGTAAAAAAAGGTAAAGGAATTTTAAGAAAGAATTAATATGCTGAAATTACTATTGTTTTCTCCAAATTCTGTTGAATATGGAAGGGGTGGAGAGATTTCGTCAATGGAATTAGCTACAGGATTGAATAAATATTACGATACAATTTTTGTAGATACCAATGTATCACCTGGCGAAAGACTATTATCTAAGAAAGCCATAGAAATAAAATTGAATGGTGTTAAAAAGCGTTATCGAATAAAGTATGCAAATTTTACTTTAGGAAATTGGATATTTAGTTTTCCCTACCCCTGGGAGATATTAAACTTATATAGGAGAATAAAAAACACTGATATAATCTATACTTCATACTCAGATTTAAAAAACACTATATTATTTATCTTGGCTAGTTTAATTTATAGAAGGACAAATTTTATAATAGGATATCGGAAACCGCTTTATAGTGGAAAGTTTTTTTCAATTTATAATTTGAAATATCGTGCTTCAATACTTTTATTATCACTATTTAAGAAACGGATATATCATCATGCACTTTCCAATCATGCCAAAAAATATTTAGAACAATTTTATGAAACTGAAAAGGTGATATATATCACCCATGGAATTAAACTTGATGATTTTATAGACGATGGAATGTTAAAAAAAAATAGAGAAGTCTTAAATTTCCTTTACGTTGGTCATTTAATAGAGATACCTAAAGGATTTAATACACTTCTTTCAGGAATAAAAGAACTTCTCGAAGAAAACAAAAATTTAAAGCTGCACTTTGAAATTTGTGGACTTGGTCCACTTCAATCAAAGTTAAAAGAATTGGAGAAAATATATCCGGAATATATAAAATATCTTGGTTATATAAGTAATGAAAAAATATCTGAAATCTATAAAAGAAATGATGTTTTTTTATTTTCTTCTAGAAGAGAACCTTTTCCAAGAGTCTTAATGGAAGCATTAGCTGGAAATTTAATTGTAATTTGTAGTAAAACCATAGGTTCAGTTGAATTATTGAAAAAACAAGATTTTGCTTTTTTTCTAAATGAATTAACACCAAAAGAATTCAAAGAAAAAATCTTTGAAGTTTACCGACTATGGGAGAAAAATAATCAAAAATTCCTTGAATTACAGAATATAGCTAAAAAATATGTTTTTGATAATTTTTCACACGAAATTGAATTAAAAGAATTTAAAGCGTTAATTGATAAAATTCTAGAAGGATAGATTTTCCATAATTCCTTTTTTCCTTTAAAATTTCGTAAAATAAAAGCTTAAATATAAATTCTATTATAAAAATTTTGTAAAAATTCATTCTATAATGCTAATAATTTTAGTTAACTAAAATTTGAGTTTTTATTTTGATATGATATAATAGTTGAGGTAATAAAGAGGTGCAATAGATATTTCTCAGGATGAAATAAAAGACCTTACAAGTGATTTAGATAATAAAATTGTAAAAGCACTTCAAAGTAAAGTCGGTGCTTTTGAATCTGAAGTTAATGAACTTAAAGATCTCCTTGAAAAAAAAGATACAGAAATTACGAATTTAGAAGATTCTAAAAATTTATTAAATTCTGAATTAGAAGAGACTAAAAATAAGTTATCAGATTTAGAAAATAGATTGGGGGAGTTAAGCAGTTCTAATGCAGAACTCGAAGAATTAAAATCTGAATTAAATGATTTAAAACCAAAATTAACTGAATTGACTAAAATTAATGAAGATTTTAAAAAAAAAGTAGCAGAAAGTGAAGCTAAAATCAAAGAGTTAAGTGAAAATCTAACAGAAAAAGAAAAAGCATATAATGAACAAAAAGATAAATTAGAAAAAGCAGAGACAGAATTATCTGCATTGAAACCAATTAGTCCTACTGAATATACAAGTGAAGAACGTTTAATATGCCCGATGTGTGGAGCAAGGGGGAAAGATTTAAAAGTCGAAGAAGATAAAAGTAAGGTACTTGGATATGTTGGGCATAGCCCGCTATATGGTAAAATAAATGTTTGTAAGAAATGTGGTTATAAATTTTAAATATTCTACTTTTATTTATATAATCTTTTTTTACATTATTATTGAAAAATATTCATAAGGTTATCAAATTTAGATAAATTTTTTACCTCTAAAAAGCAAGATTAACTATCATAATTTTAGTTTTAAAGGGAAATAAAAATTGATTAGAACAAGAATAACTGAAAAATTTGGAATAAAATATCCAATTATTAGTGCTCCCATGGGTCCATTCTATACTACAAAATTGGCTATCGCTGTTTCAGAGGCAGGCGGATTAGGAGTTGTTAGTCATGCTACCTTAAGAGGTAAGAATTCTGTTAAGGATTTTAAAGAACAATTGGATTACGTCATTGAACATACAGATAAACCATTTGGAATTAATGTACGAGTTGCACGTATTCAAACAGATCATAGAGTCTTACTAAGAAAAATTCCACAATGGCGAAAAGATAATCCAAAATTAAGAGAACAATTGATTTATGCTTTAACCAGTGCGGGTGGTCCTAGAATTGCAGGAAAAATTTGGAAAGAAAAAGCACCTGATATGAGTCATTTTCATGTTGGTCCAGCATTATGGCTAGTGGATAAAATTGTAGAATCAGGTTGTGATGGTGTCGTAGCTACTGGAACGGAAGGGGGTGGTCATCAAAGTTATGAAGGTATAACAACATTAGTACTAATACAACAAGTAGCACAGAAACATCCTGATAAATTATTGGTAGCCTGTGGAGGATTTGCTACACCGGAGGGAGTAGCTTCGGGATTAGCTATGGGTGCTGACGCGGTGGCTATGGGAACAAGATTTATTGCTTCAAATCAAAGCGAATTCCACCAAAATTATAAGGATCTTATACCTCCTGCTACTGCTCGAGATACAATGTTAACTACTGGAGGTTTTGGACCTATAAGATTATTAAAGAATAAATATTGTTTAGAACATGGGAAAGTTATAACTAAAGAAGAAAAGATATCACAAGAATTAGCTTATGACATGGATGAATATTTGGAAGATCTTCTTGCTTATGAATTAGTATATACCAAGGGAGATACAGTAAATGGAGCTGTTCCTGTAGGTCAAACTGTTGGACTGATTGATTCAATAGATGATGTTGATGATATTGTGAGTGGATATACAAAAAAAGCTGAAGAAATATTAAAAAAACTATGTACTAATATCTATTAAATCACTATTTTCTTTTATTCGAATTTGCAGATTTAAAACAAAAATTAAAAAAAATTACATTTTTTATTCTTTTCGCAATTCTCGCCTCAAAATCTTACCGATAACTGATTTTGGAAGTTCTGGAACTATTTCTATCAAACGTGGATATTTGAATGGAGAAATATTGTCCTTACACCAATTAAGCAAATCCTCTTCAGTCACTTTACCTTGATATTCTTTTTTTAATGAGATAAAAGCTTTAATATTTTGACCAGCTTCTGGATCTGGGACACCTATCACACCAACTTCATTTACAGCTTCATGCATATAAATTAAATCTTCAACTTCTCTTGGAAATACGCCATGACCTTTGTATTTAATCATATCACGTTTTCTATCTTTTATCCTTAAATGCCCATCTTTATCGATGCACCCAATATCTGCAGTATAATACCATAATGTTCCTTTCTTATCTTTTTTTAGAGCGTATTCTGTATCCTTTTTTCTCCCTAAATATCCGAGCATCATCTGAGGTCCTGTACAACAAATTTCACCTATAAATTGAAATTCGTCTGGTCCACAATTCTCACAACTTTCATTAGGGCACTGGGGTAAAATTTTAACGCCTTCCTCTGCATCAACTATTTTAAGGAATGTATCTGAAACTGGAAAACCGACTGTATTTGTTTTTTGAAGCTCTTTTCGAAATGGATTTAGAGAAACAACAGGAGAGAATTCTGACATTCCATAACCTTCAACTAAGCTAGCCCCTGTAATCCCTTCAAATTCATTTTTTACTTCCTCAGGTAAAGCACTAGCTGCTGAAATACAAGCAATCAGAGAATCAAGTTTTCCTTTATATTTTTTTGAATCAGGGTCTTGATTAATTTTTATATAGAGGGTTGGAACTCCTGGCATATATGTGGCTTTTTCTTTGCTGATATAATCCAATATTTTCGATATTTTTTCAGGAGGTCGCGGTAATAAAATCATTTTCCACCCTTCTAATACTGATACTGTCATTCCAATATTTCCAAAAGAATGTGCTAGAGGCACTACTATAAGCATTCCACCTTTCCCTTTTAATTCATTCATTTTAGGTAATTGGGTTGTAGCCCATACATCTGTTTGAAGTGCATTAACTACCATTGAATCGTGAGACGTCATAACACCTTTTGGAACACCTGTAGTTCCCCCAGTATAAATTAAGATACATATATCCAATTTAAGATCTATATTTACTTTTGGAACATTTATTGGAAGTCCATTATTTATTACGTCTTGAAATTTATGGAATATTATGTTTCCTTCTTTTTCTGGCCAAGTTTTCATCCTAGGAACTTTCCCTAAAGCAACACCAAGTTTAGCTTTTAGGGGTGGTAAATATTCAGCAGTGCCTGTTAAAATAATATGTTCAAGTGTGGGCATCTTACTTAATTCCTTACCAAGAAGATACTCTTTATAGAGAAAATCTAGAATTATTAAAACTTTTGCCTTTGAATCGTTTACTTGATGCACAATTTCAACGAATCGATTGACAGGGAGTATGGGATTGGATACTGCACCTATTCTTACTATCGCCCAATGGGCAATGATATATTGCGGTACGTTTGGGAGATCTATGCATACTACATCGCCTTTTTTTACTCCTAATTTAGAAAGACTTGTTGCAAATTGATCTACAAGTGTATCTAACTCTAAATAAGTCATTCGAAAACCTTCAAAGAATATAGCTTGAGAATCAGGATATCTCATAGCTGTCTTGCTTAAAAGTTCCCCTAAAGGAGAGACTACGTAATCAACATGTCGAGGTGTCTCTTTAGGCCAGTATTTATCTATACCATAAAACTTTATTAATTCTTCATTGTTCATTTTCTATCAAATTTGAATTTGTAAGATATTATTAATTTCTATTTTATTTAAAATTTTAAAAATAATTATTATTCTCTCAAAAAATCGTTTGTAGAATTTGGACTTAAATATGCATCTTATACAAATTTTTATCTGGAATAAAACTCATCATAATTAAATCGTCTCTTTTTTCCCAGCCCAAATGCTTATAAAAATCTACAACTTCTTTGTTATATTTCTCTATAAATAAATGAATTTTATGTACTCCCATTTTAAGAAATCTGGTGTTTAATTCATTCATAATCTTTTTCCCAAATCCTTTTTTTTGATAATCAGGATCAATAGCAAGATGATGGACATACCCTCTTCTTCCATCAAAAGCTCCCATTACTACACCAATTACTTTTTCATCTAGCTTACCTATTAAGAACAATTTTGGATTTCTCTTCAACATTTTTTCGATTTCTTCACTTGTGTCTGTTGATCCTACACTAATTTCTGTTTTTCTCCAAAGTGTAATGATATTATCATAGTCCTCCATTGCGAATTCTTCAATCTTCATATGAAATATCTAATTTCTAAGTATTTTGAACTTTATTAATTTTCATGGCTAAAGACTAATTTCACCCAAAAATTAAAAAATATGATTCTTCTTAAGACTCATAATTAATTTTTTTCATAATATTTGGGAATCTAATGTCTAGTGATAATAATAAGAAAAAATTGGATGAAAGGCTTCAAAATTTAGAAACTGAAAATGAAGATTTAAAACGTGAAAATTTAATATTGTCTAAAGAATTGCTAGCTCTACGTAACGAGATTGATCGATTAAGAGAACCTCCTCTTTTAGGAGGAGTTATTATCAATGTATTAAACCATGAAAAGTCAAGAGTGGTTGTTGCAACGTCTACAGGATCTTTTTTCGTAGTAAATTTATCTAGGAGAGTAAAAGATAAGACAGTTAAACCGGGTATGGTTGTAGCTTTAAATCAGAGAACTTTTGCTGTTATGGAAATTTTACCTGTATCAAGTGATGAGATAAAAAAGGCAAAAGAATTAATTTTCTTAACAGAACTTACACTTAGAAAAGATTGAATAACAGATTAAATAATATAGCAATATTTTATCGAAAAGCGATGCCAAGCAAAAAAGATGTTTATATAGAAAAGTTAAGAAAAACAATTCGTAGTTTAATTTCTCAAAAAGAAGTATTAATTTCAGAAAAAGAAAAATTAGAAGAAAGATTAAAATTGGAGATAAATAATACCGATAATCATGGAAAACCTCCAATGATTGTTGGGGTTATTGTTAAATTATTGGATCAAAATGAAGGTAAGGTTCTTGTAGCGTCATCGACTGATCCTCTTTTTGTGGTAAATTTATCTAATGAAATAAGGAATAAGCAAATTAAACCTGGAATGATTGTAGCACTGAACCAGAGAACTTTTGAAGTAATGGAAATATTGCCTGTGACAAATAAAGAAATAAAAAAAAGCAAAAGAAATACTCTATCTAACAGAGTTTAAACTCAAAGATGATTAATAAGGTAATCCTAAGAGTATTTATTCGATAAATTTCTAATTCTTCTGCGGATATTCTTTTTATCTTCAATAATACTTTCTATCATTTTTGAGATTTCCTTTCTTTTTATTATGTCAGAAGGAATAGGTAGAATTACTTCCATTATTCGATTTCCAATGGTAGCTATTGTCCCTTGAACAAAAGTAATAGCATGTATTTGTTTTTGAACTATATCCAAATTTAGCAAATATAATAGAAGAAATGAATCAATAAATTCATCATTTTCTATAACTTTAATTTGATAAATATGACTTTGAATTATAATTTTGGTGTCTAAATCTGTGATATAGGCAGTTTTACCAATCAGGTTAGGACCGCCATCCTTTACCAAAAGGATGTCCCCTTCCTCAATATTTTGTTTAAGTCTATACTGCTCATATACTTCCTCGCTAGTTTTTTTATAGGAGTCTAGATTTATTTCCCAATTGTTTATCTCACTTGTTCTAATGAATGGAATATCCCCCAAACCATAAACATGTGAACCAATTTCATCTCCTCGAGGAAGATAACTCCCTTTATTACTATCAATTATTTTTTTGGCGATCAATTCTTTAATGGTAAGAAGAATGAAATCTTCATCAGTTGCTAGCTTTTGTAAAGTCTTCTCTACTCCTGTATAATATACTGGGATGAAAATCTTATTTTTTATTTGACTATATTTAATTCTAAAAATTTTTTGTTCTTTTAAGTAATTTAATTCTTCAGCTTTTTTAATTTTAGAATAAAGATCTAATAAATCATCATTAATTATTGGATTTCCATTAGAACCTAATTTTTTGCTTCCGTCTTTTTTGAGTTTATACAAAACTTTACCATCTTTATCATGACCAACGTTTTCTACAATTGCAAAGTCGATCATATAATCTAAGGGGACATTTTTTAATTTTTCAAAAAATAGAATACTGGTCTTATTACATGTATAAGGCTGAAATGCATTTTGATTCAAGGAAATTATACCTAAAATCTTACCTTTTTCTATCAAATATTCCCATATATATCTATCTGATGAGTTCCCGAAAATTCCTTCTGGCAAAATTATAGCTAATTTACCTTTATCTTTAAGTAATTGAACGCATCTTTCAATAAATAGGACTTGAGGTGCTTGTTGTTTACCTACATTATTCTGCATTTTCCATTTATCATTAATATTCTTCCAAACATACCCTAGTTGATAATTGGATAATACTTCTTTCCTATTTATAGGAATTTTGACTCCAAAAGGAGGATTAGTAAAAATATAATCAAAAGAATTTTCTTTAATTTTTTCTCTTGTTCGAGTTCTGTAACTCTTTGGATCTAATGAATCTTCACAAAAAATATTAGATTTTCCATTACTCAATATTTCCATATATAATTTACTTACTCTAGCTAAGAATAAGTCCTTATCAATACCAAATAAATTTGAAATGATTTCAATTCTTTTATTGCTTGATTCTATTTTCGACCATAAGACATCTTTTACCTCAAGTAGAAAACCGCCATGTCCACATGCAGGATCCAAAATTTTCGAATCAACTTCAGGATCTAAATAATTAACCATAAACTTTATTATATTAGGAGGTGTAAAAAACTGACCTGCTTCATCTTTTAATATCTTACTCACAAAAATTTCAAAAGCGTCACTTAATATATCCTTAGATGATTGCAAAAGAGAAATATGTTGTAATTCTTTAACAATTAAATAAATCAGATCAATATTAAGAGAAATTTGCTCATTACCGTTGAAAACATCTTTATACTTCTCTTTCACATTTTTATTGAAAAAATTTTGAATTCTTGTAAGTAAATGCTCATTAGGTTCTCCATTCCTTATGCAAAAATCTAATTCATCTTCGGGCTCCTTATTAATTTCATCGACCAATTTACACAATAAAAGATTTACAATTTGTTTTGATCTTGTCCTTGTATCAGTGTCAGTATATTTCAATTTACCATAAAGATGTTGATTTATTGAAGTAAAAACCTGTTTTAAATTTGAGGATTTCTTCAATTCTCTTTTCTTTAACGTGCGAGATTCTTCATTTAAAAAGTCTGTGATATTACCTGACATTTATCAATAAAAATTGTAATTTCTTGTTTCTATAGAATTTTTTAATCTAATATCATTAATATTGTATAAATTTATTATTGTTTTTTATTAATTCAAAATTAATGCTAACTATGCCCTCTACTAATATGAAATTCGGAGAATTTATAGATTTCACAGTAAAACGGAGATTTGGGATTATAACTCTGAATAGAATCCTTAGAGCCAATTCCTTTGATATTCAGCAGTTTGAAAATCTAAAAAAGGTTGTAGAATATTGTCAGGGCAATGAAAAGATAAGAGGATTGATTATAACTAATAATGGGACATCCTTTAGTACCGGAGTAGACATAGGGATGATTGATGGAAGTGACCATCAAGCAGTTAAGTATTTAGAAAAGACTGCAGCAGATATTTGCAAATTGTTGTATAATGGAAAACCATCTATATGCGCAGTAAATGGGAGAACTATGGGAGAGGGTGTTGTGTTTCTGAGTTGCTGTGATTATAGAATTGCTACTAAAGATAGCTTTTTTCAAATGCCAGAAATTTTTTCAGGAATATTTACTGGTACTGGTTGCTTAGTAATCTTTTCAAAAGTTCTTGGAATTCCATTCACAAAGAAAATGTGTATGTTTGCAGAGAAATTGAATACAAATCAAGCTTTAGAAATTGGTTTAATCGATAAAATTGTAAATACCAAAAATGAATTAATGGAAATCGCTCTGGATAAAGCAAGATTTTTATCACTTAAAAATCAAATGATATTAAATTTAATTAAATTATGTGTCAATAATTTAAGCAACAGAAATTATCAGAAGGCTTATTTAATTGAAAAAGAAGCTTCTTCATGGTATCAACAAAAAAATAAAACTAAATTTTTAAAAATTTTAAAAAAAAAAATTGAGTAAATCAAAATTAAATGTGAATTTATATGTCATCAGTTAATATAGATTTTGGAGATTTTATTGAATTTTCAATAAAAAAGAAGTTTGGGATTATAAAGCTGAATCGAGTTCATCGAGGAAATGCAATAACTATTGAGATGGCTAAAAATTTATTAAAAGCTATAAGATTCTGTCAAGATTATGAAAAAATTAGAGGAATAATCTTAACAGGAAATGGAACATCATTCACTACTGGAATGGATATTGATGAAATTGACGGTAGTAATCACAAGGATATAAAAGAATACGAAGAAACGGCTGCTTCTATCCAAGAATTGCTTTATTATGGAAAACCAGTAATAACTGCCATTAATGGTAAAGCAATGGGAGATGGAGTTGCATATGCTTTATGTTCTGATTATCGAGTTGCGGTTCAAGATTGCTTTTTTAGGATGCCTGAAATAAATTTAGGCGTTTTTCCTGGTACAGGTATCATTGTATTAATGAGTCGGATTATAGGGATTCCTTGGACAAAAAAAATACTTATGTTTGCTGAGAAAATTAGTGTTGAAAAAGCTTTAGAAATTGGCTTAATTGATAAGATTGTCGGAGATAAGGAAGAATTAATGAAAGTGGCTCTTGATAGAGCAAAATTCTTATTTACAAAAAATCAAACTGTATTAAACGCAATAAAGTTATGTAGCAATCATTTAGCGGATAAATCATATAGTAAAGCTTATGAATTAGAGAAAATTGGTTCAGCTTGGTATGAGTATGATGATAGAGCTAAATATCTTGAGGATTTCAGAAAAAAATTCTATTGATTTCCCAATCAAAATGTTTTTAAAATTTATTTTAATAAATTAAACCTTTTTAACTAATCTTATCAATAATTAATATTAATCAATTTTCAAAAATTGATGTGAAATTTAAAATGTCAAATCCATATGAAAGTCGTTTTTGGAAGTCAAATTGGGATCCTGGATTAGATGATCTTAACCCAAATGAATTTGAGACTACTTATCCGGAAATGATAAGGGATATATTTGAGAAGTTTCCTGATAAAATGGCACTTGCATATCAGGGATTAGAAATCAGTTTTGCTGAGGTAGATCGATATTCAAATCAATTTGCTAACATGTTAATTGAAAATGGATTTGGTAAAGGAGATGTTGTAGGAATAAATTTAGCCAATATTCCTGAATATGTTTATACTGTTTTAGGTACACTTAAAGCAGGTTGTATTGTATCAGGTGTCAGTCCTCTTCTCTCTGATGTCCAAATGCATTATCAGTTAAACGATCTCGGAACAAGTGGTAATAAGGTTGCTTTAGTCACACTTGATGCAATTTTTGAACATCGATTAACAAAAATTGCAGATAAGTTACCTCAACTTAAAGTTGTTGTAGCTACAAGCGTAATTGGGTCATTTTCTAAAGAGGATCAAGCGAAAATTAAAGCAGTTAGAGAAATTCCCTCAGGGGAAGTTACTCCCTTAGGAGGAAAGATTGTTTATAATTATCAAGATGATGTATTAGTAAAATTTTCCCCGGATTTACCAAAGGTCAAAATATCTCCTAATGATATTGGTTGGATTCAATATACCGGGGGTACAACAGGTCCTCCTAAGGGTGCAATGTTAAGTCACAGAAATTTTGTTTCGAATATGAAAGGAATAATCACTTGGCTTCAATGGGAACAAGGAAAAGGAGTATTACTATCAGGTTTTCCTATGTTTCATGTTGCGGGTTTAACGGTATGTCAAGCTGCTCTTTATAATGGGATGAGTCAAATTATTATAGCTAATCCACGTGATGCGCTTCATATTTGCAATGAAATGAAGAAGTATAATCCCACATTACTCGTAAATGTACCTTCCTTATATCAAATTTTAATTAACTTTCGAAAATTTAAGAGGATAGATCATTCAAATTTGAAGCTATGCATCTCTGCAGCTGCCCCATTTCCAAAGGAATCCCAGGAAGTGTTAGAAAGCATAATAGGTGAAGGTAAACTTTTAGAACTTTATGGTATGACTGAACTGAGTCCTGTGGCTACAATGAACCCTTCGGTTGGTAAGAAAAAGCTAGGAACCGTAGGCTTGCCATTTCTAAATGTGGATTTAAAAATTGTTAATCCTGAAACCAATGAGGTAGTTCCATTAGGAGAACCAGGAGAAATTTGTGTGAAAGGCCCATTAGTTATGCAAGGTTATTATAACAAACCTGAAGAAACTGCAAAAGCTATAGATAAAGATGGTTACATGCACACTGGAGATGTCGGAATAATGCATGAAGATGGATATATTCAAATCGTTGATCGAACAAAAGATATGATTATAGTTGGAGGATATAAAGTCTTTTCAGCAAAGGTTGAAGATACCTTAGCAAAACATCCTGCTATAGGAATGGTGGCATTAATTGGAATACCAAATCCCGATAGACCTGGTTCTGAACTAGTCAAAGCATTTATACAAATTAATCCTGAATTTGAATTTGATGGAAATAAAGATGTATTAAAGGAGGATATATTAAAATTTTCCAAAGATAATTTAGCGCCTTATGAAGTTCCAAAATTAATAGAATTCTCAGAAGAACTCCCACTTACTGCTGTTGGAAAAATAGATAAAAAAGTTCTAAGAAAAAAGTAAATTCATATAATAATTAAATTTCATTTTTTTTATCTAGTTATCTAAACATTAAAAATTGAAATTGCATAAGATTAAAATCTAAACTTATTTTATAAAACTTAGTTATCTATAGATCTTTGTTCTTAGATAAACTATGTATAACAAAACAAAAGGAACCAAAAAAAAGAAAAATTTAATTTCCACAGATTAAAGGTGACATAATTTGCCTAAAGGAGATGATTCAAAAGTTTTTATTGGAAGAAAAAAATCAATGGCATATGTGATGGCCGCTATGGTTGTATTAAATGAGAAACCAGTAAGATTATTAGCCCGAGGACGTTCTATTTCTCGAGCGGTCGACGTAGCTGAAATTCTGATAAATAAGTTTGTATCAGGAGCCAGCTATGGTGAAATTTCAATTGGTACTGAAACCATTACAAATAGAGATGGAACAGATAGTAACGTTTCCTCCATTGAGATTGAAATTCTTCCACCAAAGAAATAATGAATGAATAACAAAAAAAAAATCAGGAGAAAATCAGGAGACTTTCTCGTTTCTTTTTTTTATTTTATTTTTTACTATTTTTTTCACAATTATGGAATTTATATTCGCTTATATTATTTAGAGCCCATAAATCTATTTTTTGATAAATACTATTAAAAATAGGAAAGTAATAAAATGTTTTCTGTTCCCGGATTAATCAGAAATGGATAGATTTATTCATAAAACCTTTTAATATTATACTTAAATTCTATTATTTTATTTATTTAAATCCTAATTTTTTGAATCTCATTAAATTGTTCAAAAAAATATAAATATGTGAATGCAATCATAACATAAATGACAATTAAAAAATCCTTACTCTTAGTTTTAACCATTCTCTTAATGAGTAGTGTTGCAAGTCTTTGCAAATTTGAACCTAAAACTCAAAAGGTTGATGTAAGTTCTGATTTACTTAACTTGGCTGCATCTAATGAGGATGTAGATTATTTAATTATTACTACAGAGAGTTTTAAAACTTTACTTGAACCATTGGCAAAATGGAAAACACAGAAGGGAGTTATTTCAAAAATAGAAGTCACAACTGATATTACCCTGCAATATTCTGGGGCAGATCTTACCGAAAAAATTAAGAATTGCATCATTAATTATCATAATAATAATAAAACTAAATGGGTTCTTTTAGCTGGAGATGTTAATCACGTTCCTACTGAGTATATATTTTGTGATGACGGTTTTCCCTACGATGGATATTATGTCTGCTGCGATTCCTATTATGGAGATATGGATAATGATTGGACTTCAACAAATTTCGATTTTAACTCAGAAGTCTATGTGGGGCGATTAACTGCAAATAGTCAAAATGAAATGGAAATTTTAGTAGAAAATATATTAAATTATGAAAAGAATCCTCCTATTGGTCCATGGATGTCACACGCTTTATTCGCTAGTTCTATACTACAATTTGATCAAGATTGGAATAATGATGGTATAGTTGATTATGGGGAATGTGATGGAAATCGATTTAATAATTTTGTAAACGAAAGCTTGATCCCAGAGTCCTGGACCAGTGTTTTTCTTGCTCAAACACAAGGTGTTAAAGGCTCAAGTTATCATAGTGATCTTCAACTAAATTATAATAATCTCCAAAGTGAAATAAATAAAGGATGTAGTATTGGCACAATTTTCGCACATGGAAACCCTCAACAAATGGGTATTGATAGATGGGATGTAGATTATGATGGAGACATGTTATTTGATTACACAGCTAATCCATTTGAATCGGGAGGAGTTGCTATCGATGTTGGAACACATACTAATTTAATGGACACAAGTTACATGTATTTTCATCCACAAGATGACAAATTAGGAATGTATTATATGGGGAGTTGCTCTGTAGGGACTTTTGATGATGCTAGTGATTGTATTGCTGAATACTTTTTAAAAAATACGGCAATTGGATGTGTGGCTGGAAGTTATGTAGTTTGGGGAGAAGATCAGTGGTATGAACGTAGCCATGGTGGTTGGTTCATCGAAGGCCTTGGATTCCGTTTCTGGGAACAACTATTCCAATTTAATCAGCCTGGTAAAGCACTAGCTTTAGCTAAAGCAGATTATGCATCAGATAGAATTACGTATCCTGAATCTATTATATATACAGAATGGAGTAATAAAACCCTTAAACAATATAACCTGCTTGGAGATCCGGAAATTCCAATTTGGCTTTCCATTCCTCAACAACTCAACGTAAGCGTTGAACAACCATTTAACAACAACACTAATACAATGACTCTCAAGGCAATTGCTAATAACATACCTGTTGAAAATGTTACTATTACTTATACTTTTGACAACAATTTAATTTGGAAAGGAACAACTAATGAAACAGGCATGGTTGATGTACCTTTCTCGGATATTGAAGTAGGAAACAATGTTTTTACTGCCAGTAAAAATGGATATCTTCCATTTCAAGCAAATTTACCACAGGGAACTGATAATGTGAGCTCAATAATCGGATATGATTTTTTTTATATAGCCATCATAATAGTAGGCTTCATAGGGATATCTTCAATTCATTATAAACGCTCTCATTTAGAGAAGAATTATAAATAAACTTATTTTTTTTTATTTTTTTTTTAATTCTTCAAGTTTTTCCTGAAAATCTTCAATTTGCTTTGGTAAATATTTGCTTTCAGCAACATTTTTAATTAATTCAATAAAAGATTTTATTAGAGGATGTTGTAAAACAATACATTTTTGATTCAGAGTATTTACGTCTAAAATTAACGCGGAATCTAATTTTTCTCCCATCCCTAAAACATCTTTAAAAATCAAGTCATTATTATCGGTATAAGATAAAACTAAAATATCTTCTGCTAGTTGAGAACCATCAACTTTATTGATTATTTTAAATTCACACATTTCATTTTCTCTCTTATTATTTTATTGGTTAATATCTGAGTAAATATGCTATTTTCTAATTATAACAAATTAGTATTGAATATTTAAAAAAGTAATAAATTTATATTAAATCTTCATCATATGTAAATACACATTTTTGTAAGAATTCTAAAGAATACGTTTGGTATTTGAAGTGATTAATTTATGTTAGATATGAAAAAAGAAGACATCTGTTACATCTCTGCTTTTAATATGGTAAACAAGATAATAAATCAAGAAATAACTTCAGAGGAATTAACAGAAATTATTATTGAAAGAATAGAAAAAATAAATCCCATAATTAACGCATATTGTACTCCTACATTTGATTTAGCACGGGATGGAGCAAGAACAGCTGATAAAGCTGTAAAGGATGGTGAAAAGTTAGGATTATTACACGGTATACCGTTATCGATAAAAGATGAAACAGAAACAAAAGGGATAAGAACTACTTTTGGATCATTGTTATTCGAAAATCATATCCCTAGAAATGATGAAGCTGTTGTTGAGCGATTAAAAGATTCTGGTATTGTGATCTTGGGAAAAACTAATACACCTGAATTCGGCTATAAAGCAGAAACAGATAACTTGATATTTGGAGTGACAAAAAATCCATGGGACTTAGAAAGAACTACAGGGGGATCCAGTGGTGGTGCTGCTAGTGCAGTAGCTTCAGGATTAAGTCCCATCGCTATAGGATCAGACGGTGGAGGCTCAATAAGAATACCCAGTTGTTTTTGTGGAGTTTATGGACTCAAATCAACTTTTGGGCGTGTTCCTCAAAACGCTATGAAATTATTTGGTTATCTTGGTACTTTTGTCCATAAAGGTCCTCTTGTCAGATATGTAAAGGATGCAGCATTAGTTCTAGATGTTATAGCAGGGTTAGATGATTCTGATAGATATTCTGTTCCAAAGCCGAATTATAGTTATTTAGAAAAACTTGATGAAAAGCCCACTAATCTAAAGATAGGTTATTCTTTAGACCTAGGAATTGCTGAAGCTATTGATCCCGAAGTCGAGAAATCTGTTTTGTCAGGAATTCAAAAATTTGAAGAATTTGGGTGGACACCAGAAAAAACCAGAGTCAGATTGAAAAATCCTGAAGATATTTTTATTAAAATATGGTGTGCTTGTTTTGCTTATACGTTAGGACCATATTTAGAATCAGGGAAGGATAAAATAGATCCATATCTTTTGGAGCTCATAAACCTTGGATATACATTTTCTACTAGTGAGCTAAAACTTGCTGAAATTCAACGAGAAATGATATATGAAAATATATGTAAAATCTTCAATAAGATTGATATACTGATAACTCCAACCTTGGCTTGTCCTGCTTTCAAAATTGGTGGATCAAACATCATTGATAAAGAAAACAGAAAAACAAATATTATCATTAATGGAGAATATATGACAGAACTTGGATGGCTACCGTTTACTTATCCTTTTAATATGAGTGGTCATCCAGCAGCTTCAATCCCTTGTGGTTGGTCTAAGGAAGGCTTACCTATTGGAATGCAGATTGTTGGAAAAAGATTTGATGAATTAACTGTTCTTCAAGTTTCAAAAGCATTTGAAGAAGTGGCTCCCTGGCAAGATAAAAAACCTAAATTCTGAATAATAGTTATTTATATTTTTCTTTTATTTTTCTTTTGATAGATACCCTCTTTTAAGTTAAACTTAATAAAAACAATTTTTTTAAACTTTCTTTAATAATCCTAAGTATAATAATTATTTTTAAAGTTCTTAGCTAAAAATAAACACAGAGGAAATTGAATAAAATGGCACGTCCGTATCAAAAAGCAAATATTCCCGGACCTGAAATGGGTACTTCTGTTTCAGATCCTGTAGTAATGGCGAACTTTTTAAAAAGTCCAATGAAAAAGATTTTTGTTATAGGTGCTGAGTCCCTGAATTGGGAACTTGATGGAAAAAAGTTAGCGGACTATTACATTGAAATTGCAAATAAAATTGACTGTCATGTAGTTTCAACAGGACATTCCTACATCTATTTGAAAGAAAAAATCGCTGATGATAAATTATTTGATATGTCATTAATCAATATAACTAACCGATTATGTGATAAAGACTGGGCAGGTTTAGATGGAACTGGACAATATTCAATGGCTATTTTTGGGGGACATTTGGTGTTTTACATATCTCAAACATTATCTAGATTAAAAAATTTCACAAATTGGATAAAAACTATTGATCTTGATAAGTATGCGCATCCAAATGCTAGATTTAGTCTGCCAAATCTAAGTGATAATGAGTGGAAATTATTTTTAGAAAGTTTGATTGAAAAATTATAAATATTTTTAAAAAAAATATGAGGAGATTAATTGAATGAGTTTTGCTGATATGCCAGTAGACGTTGGACCCGTATATGAGGGTGAACGTATTAGAGGTAATCAAATGTATGTTGAGTTAGGAGGTCCCAAGATTGAAAAGCACTTTGAGCTTGTTAGAGTGAAACCAGCAAAAGAAATCGAGGATGGTAAAGTATTTCTTATAGGTCCTGATCTTAAAGACATGGAAGAAGGTTCTAGACATCCAATCGGAATTTTAGTGGAAGTAACTGGACCTGAACTAGAAGAAGATTTAGAAGCAGTTTTTGAAAGAAGGGTTCATGAATTTTGTAATTTTGTTAATGGAATAATGCATTTAAACCAGCGTTACACTAACTGGATGAGAATTTCCAAGAGCGCATTCGAAAAAGGTTTCAATACGTTCCAAATGCTTGGAACAATATTGATTAGATTATATAAAGCGGAATTACCTATCATAAAAAAGGCGCAAGTTACGATATATACTGATCCTGATAAAATCAAGGAACCATATGATTTCGCAATGGAGATCTATAATAAAAGAGATGAGCGAGCAAGAAGTATTAACGATGAAGATGTAGACATGTTTTATGGTTGTGTTCTCTGCCAGTCATTCGCACCTACTCATGCTTGTTGTATAACACCGAATCGTATGAGTTTGTGTGGCTCGATTTCATGGTTTGATGCAAGAGCAGCAGCACGAGTAGACCCGAAAGGACCGTTGTTTGAGGTACCTCCTAAAGTGTGCTTAAATGAATTAGCGGGCGAATTTGAGGGCGTAAATGAAATGATAAAAAAGCGATCTTTAGGAGAAATTGATCGTATCTATCTTTATAGTGGTATGGAATTCCCTCATACTAGTTGCGGCTGTTTTGAGGCTATTGATTTTCTTATTCCCGAAACTGGAGCAGGACACGGAATTATCGATAGAAGTTTTGATGGTGTAGCAATTAACGGATTACCATTCTCAGCGATGGCTAATCAGACTGGTGGGGGTAAACAAATGCCCGGTTTTAATGGTATAAGCATACAATACATTATTTCACCTAAATACCAAAAATATGATGGATTACAAGCTGGATTAGATGCTGGGATTTATACTATCGTATGGATGGGTAAAACTGTAAAAGATCGTGTTTATGAATTTCTTCCAGAAGATTTGAGAGATAAGATAGCGACAGAAGAGGATGTTTCCGATTTAAGTCAACTCCCAGCGTGGTTGGAAAAAATAGGACATCCAATTATCGAGACTGAACAATACAAAGCTGCTACAGGTGGATTAGAAGAAGAGGAAGAAGAATGGGAAGAAGAAGGCGCAATGGTCCCAATGGGTACAGTAGGAATGACTATTCCAGGAGTCGGAGGAGCGGGCGGTTTTAAAGTGATCTTGAAGAATTGTAAAATCCATGCAGAGTCAATAATAATCAAGAAGATAGAACCTAAACGAAAAAAGAAATAAATTTTTTCTATTTTTATTTTTTATTTAAAAAATTGTAAAATACCACTTTTCTATTTTGTTGTAAATTTATTAGATTAATCGACAAATATAAATATAACATCAAAGAAAATAGTATTATCTAATAATTTTGGGTAGTTAAAAATAATCCTTTAATGCTATATTATTATGTCGTTTTTTCAGTTGAATATTACAAGATTTTTGACGGTATATATAGCTCAGGGAATAATGTGTGTTTATTTTGCTTATTTAGCATTCAAAATCCTCAGAAGAGATAGTAAAAGGTTAAATTTGATTTTTTCAGGGTTTTATATCTGTAATGTCGCAAGTTTAGTAATTAATTTTATTTATGCACCTATTACTGACCAAAATATTGTACTAATAATGCATATAATAACCACTTTTTTTGCTTTTTTTTCTCCTATATTTATTTTAATATTTGAATTAATGTTGCAAAAACCAGAGAAAACCATTAATACTAAAAAACAAATGATGATTCTGATTATATATGGAAGTATATTGTTAGGAATGATTCTTTTTCTTTTTATAGAAGATTGGGGTATTAATATCGGACCCCCTGATTGGACTCCGCAGTGGATGCTTCCATTTTTTATCTATTTAGTGGCAATTGTATCAATACTTGTTGTGATACCATCATTTTTATTAGCCTATCAAATATATAGAAAATTTGATGATATTTATTTGAAAAAGAAGTGGGAATATTTTATAATTGGATTAGCTGCATTTTACGCATGTGCTTATGGAATCTTCATATCTAATTTATTAAATATTCCTTTATTTAGAACAATAATTGGGATTGTAGATATAATTTTGATTATATCTGGGAGCTATTTAATGTACATAGGAGTGGGGCGTCAGTTACAATAAATCTCAGTATTTCCTAAATTAATCATTAAGTTAACGATTCTCTATCTAGTATGATCGAAAGCCATATAACTTCATTTTTATTTCCGACATAAATAGCTTTTACATTGATGTTGTGCTATCGCGACGGAATAATTTTTAAAAGACTCACATTTAAATATGAAAATTTTGTCGTGTAATAGTGGTATTCTAATAAGAATGTAGCCAATTAGCGATTTGGCTTAATTTTCGGAATATTTCTTATGTTGATTCGAGAAGCTGGTATACTCTTCCATGGGATTCCCATTATATTCACTAGCTATCATAGAGCTAGTAAAGAACAAACAAATCTAGTTTGTTCAAGTGGATTACTTAGTGGACTTCTGGGATTTGCAGAATGCTTGATGGAACCCGTAGAATATTTTGAAAGTGATAAATATTCCATAGTTTTTAAGAAAGATGTTATTACTGATTTGAATAAAGAAAAACAAGAGATTGTAGCATTTTTAGTTTTAGATAAAGATTATAGACTCGAGAAATATTTAAGGCGAACTGTTTTACCATTATTAGAAAAATTGCTAAAAAGATTTATTAATCAATTTACAGGATCAAATCTTCTAAAGGTTGGCCAATTTGATATATTTAGACAGACTATTAATAAAATATTTAGCACAGGTACGCAGACTTTAGAAGAAAAGGTAATCTCATTATTAACATAAGAAATAGACTAATTTATTTAATCTAATAGCGTTTTTTATGAGGAAATCAATTCATTTACTTTTTTAACAAGAGGTTTTGCTTTATCAAGACAATTTACTTCTAGAGATTGAATACCATTAGGATAAAAGGCAAATATAACAGAATCAAATAATGTCCAATTTATATTGTTAAAACCTATATCATATCCTACACACTTAAAACCCTTTTTAATAGCAAGAGACATGGAAGAAATACCATTTTTAGTAGTAGGAATTCTCCATATGATAAGTCTCCAATTCTTATAAGTTTTGAGTAAATGTTTTAACGATTTTTCTTTAATATAGCCAAACAAATTCACTCTCCCTTCATAGTAATCTTTAGAGACTCCGTATAATTCATATGCTCTTTTATTTTCTCCATTTTCAAATATTAAAAAGTCTTTTTTCATCTTTCTCGATGAAATTTTGACATAATTATAAAAAAAGAGGAGATCTTCATTGTCTAATAAATAAATTTCTTTTTCTCTTTTTGCCCATAAAGGGTTTAAAATTATTGCGTAGAAAAATGCAGATTCTTCTTCAATTGGAGGAACCGGGTGGTTATTACTTATTTTAAAAGCTCTTTTATCACCCCAGTTTATATATCCTGGTATAAAGCAAAAAGGTATAGCTCCTGCTTTTTCATTAAGTCTTTGAGCTCCGATCTTCATACCTCGAACTTCCGAATCAAGTCTTAAAACATTTTTAAATTCAGGCATCTTTAAGACCTTAGTGATTCCAGCAGATCCTATATTTGTAGTGATCCCTCTACCTTGATACTTTTTCTTTACAACAGCTTGACTGGTATGAACAATATACCTTTTTCTTTCTAATAAACCAGTACCAGCAATTTCTTTTTTATTGATTAATTCACCTATAAACCAATAATTACTTTTTTTTGATAATTCGTTCTTTAAATGGTCAATATTGTAAATTAATGGATAGGCATAATTATAACCATATATTTCTCTAAACAAGTCAGAAATTGCTTTAGCATCTTGAGGCAATCCAAATCTTAAACCATATTCATCCCCATCACGAGAGATGAATTTTTGGAAGTACGTATCCTCTTTTTCTATCGCTAAAGATTTTTTACTAACGATTTGTATTATAATTACCCCAAATCCAAAATTAAAGTATTAATTAAAAGTCTTCAAAACAATTTATAAACTTTTCTCTATTTCACGGGAAAAAAAGGAAAATCATTTTACAAATTTTAATAATTCAATATCGTTGTTCTAAAAAGAATTATTAATTTCTATACCTAAAGAACATTTCTTTTCTTAATTACTTTTTAAGCTTAGCCCCAATTCCATAATACATGAATAATGCCCATACTATAACTGAAATTGATAAAATACTTAATATTGATCTTAAACTGATAAGATATAGATTTTCTTCTGGTAAAATGTGTGTTAGCAAATTAAGAATATGAACAGGATATAAATTACATAGAATTAAACCAAGTGATCCTACTAAATAAAAAAGCCACTTTCTCTTTAGTGCTTTAGTTTCAAATCTAAAATAAATTTTAAAAGAAGTATAAATTATGGGAATAATAGCAAAACCGCTTATTACAGAAATCATATATGCGAAAAACAAAGGTTTCCAACCTGGCCTTCCTGAAGCTGTTATATCAACACCTATAATATCAAGTGGATCTGGGATTAGAATTAAGATTAACATTCCAAAGAATAGAATAACGCCAAATAGAACGATAAATCTATTTTGTCGCTTGATAGAAAAAATAACGGTTGATTCTAAAATTATTAAATTGACAATTAAAATAAAAATCAATCCAAAGTAAACAAAGAATATTGATAAGAAATGAAGGAAAATTATAACATCTGCATAAACGGGGCTGATAGCTGCATAACACATATTAAAGATGAAACCAACGATAATACATAAAAAAAAACCACTAAATATCAAATTTATTCGTTGTCTTCGTCTTTTTAATATTTGATAAGCTAAAACAGCAAAAAAAATCACTAAAATTCCTTGAGTCAAATAAACAATGAGAATTCTATCCAGTTGAAATAAAGCGATTTTTTTTCACCAAAAAAACAATCGATTAATTCTTTATTGGTATAAATAGTATTAATAATTATTGTTTGAATTTTACTCTGAGGTTAAATTAAAAATATTAAACATAATATTATTTTTATGAAGTTGCACGACTTAATTTTTTTAAGCGGTTACTTATATCCCAATCTTTCATGAGACTTGCAACACTTTTAGGGACAAGATGTTCCCATTGTTTACCTTTAACCATGTTTTCACGTACATCGCTCGAGCTGATACCTTTATTTTCTAGCGAAACTTCCCATAATATGTGAATATTTAATCCTAAGGATTTGAAGAATCGCTTTTTTTGTCTACCCCAGTCATCATAAATCGTAAGGAAGAAGACTGCATCTATTGGGACATAATATTTAAGAAGTTCAGGAATATTTATTGGGAAAGGGACAATCGAGAACTCCGAGTATTGCAAATTTTGTTCTAACAATGCTGATTGTAGCATTATATAGCGTTCATAATAAGTTAATGGATTTGCTATTAAAGTACTTCTATGGGGATTTGCGTTTGACGCTTTAGTTAAGGAAGGATCTGGATTTGTAATCCCAACTACGAGATAATTACATAGACGTTTACCTGCTAAAAGATATTTGATATGATCATTGTGTAATACTTGAAATCTTCCATGAATAACCCCAACATCATAAATTTGTTTATGATCATTCATTTTAATATTATCTCATCAATTTATTACATGAAATTACATGCTAGAAAAATAATTAGTATAGTTGTTTATTTCACTTCTTACTTTTATTATATCACTATTTTTTAAGACTTTTACTACTTAAAAAGCTGATTTTAATATAAATATTAAATTTTCGTTGAAAAGTCTATAATTTTTATTTAATAATGATTGGAAATAAAATTGAAACAAAACAAGAAACATTGTCGAATTTTAACCATAGAGCTCAAGAAACTGTAAAATTTATTCATGCTAGTGATATACATTTAGGAGCAGCTCAATATCGTAATGAGTGCAGAGCAAATGATTTTATAAAAGCTTTTCAAGAGATTTTGGACCTATCAATAAAGTTTAAAGTAGATTTTATACTTTTAGCGGGGGATGTATTCACATCTCTAGAAATGTTACCAGGGCTAATGACAAAAATTGTAGAGATTTTGCAAAATTTCAAGAAATTTACTAAAGGATCTATTTTAATTATAGCAATAGAAGGGAATCATGATATAAGAAGATATTCAAGAGGTTTTAAATTCAACCATCGAGGACAGTCATGGTTAAAGCTTTTGAATAGCTTAGGGCTAATAGTGCTTCTTGATTCTGAAGTTGATGTAGCTTTAGAGCAGATGTTCAAACCTTTTAACTTTGAGATAAGAAAAGGTGGTAAAATCCAAATTAAGAATGTAGTAATTTATGGCACTCGATATTATGGTGAAACTCCAGTTTCGATTCTTTCAAAAATTAGAAAAGCTATAATTAAAAAAAAAGGAGTATTTAACATACTTTTGCAACATTTTGGAATTGAAGGCCAAATGAAAAATGTTCCTGGAATTAAGTTGGAGGAAATTCAACACCTACGTCATCGGGTCGACTATCTAGCTTTAGGGCATTTTCATAAACAATACATGCTTGAAAATTGGATATATAACCCAGGTTCTTCAGAGGCAGTGTGCTCAATTGATAATTCATTTAACCGAGGTATATTTTTGGTAAAAATTTCCAAAAACTTGGAAAATCTGGAAAAAAAAGTTGAAAATCTACGATTAAACAATCGAAAATATATATGGGAGGTAATCAATTTCAAATATGAAATGAGAGATAAGAATGAAATGGAAAATTATATAGTTAAAAAATTAACATATTCTTTGAAAGATCTTAATTATGATTTAGATCCTTCTTCATCCCAGATACCAATATTAAATTTGATGTTAAAAGGGTTTAAACCTCTTAAACCAATTAGAGTTCATGAAAAGGATTTAAGAAACAAAATTTGTGATATTTTTCCTGTAATTGATATAAGAGTTTATCAAAAATTTATGAGTCCTTCAAAAACTCTTGATAATTATATTATTACTTGAAATTTCATGAAATTTTTAACTGTCAATTTTTTTAAAATTTATTAAACAATTGTATTGAATTAATAATTATGGAATTTAATTTTTTAATTAAAAAGAATAAATTCTTTACGATTTTTACCATTGTGTTCCTTATATGGGTCATTTTTCTTTCAGTTTTATCAATTGTGGACCAAAGAATTGTAATTTTCTATGATGCTTTAGGCCAAATTGATGTTTCTTCTGAATTTGAAAGTAGATTACCTTTATTAAGGTACATTGTAGAACCCTTTTATGTAGTTTCATATGTTTTAGAGTACGAATTTACATGGATGTTTCTTTTTTTAATAATTTATCCCGTTTTAAGATTAATTTATGTCTTGTTAAAGAAAAGAGGTAAATTTAACTCGGAAAAATATAAATATATTACTTATCCTCTTGCTGATTTCATTTTCTTTTCATTTAAGGTTTTAACGTTTTTAATTATGATTGTTGGATTATATATACTTATTGGTGTTATTATCCAAGGCTATTTCTTTGTCAGTAGATATTTCATGATTCCAATTCAACTGGCTGTGCATGTTGGTTTAATTCTCATTATCATTAAATTGATCTATAGTACAATAAAATTATTTCATCCAAAATTAAAACTTAATTTGGCTAAGAGATTTCAGAAAAAAACAAGAAATAGAAGACTAAATATAATCAAAAGGGAAACTATTTTTTATGTAGGAATTGGAGTCATGCTCCTCTCAAGCAACATCTTCTTAATCTCAACCCCTTTTCCTCCTCATGAAATAATCCCCACTATCCCTTTAGGAGATGATGAGTTTTTATTTGACTTTCACATTCATACAATATATAGTGATGGTTGGATAACTGTAGAAGAGAGAATAAACTGGTATATTCAACAAGGAATTGATGGTGCTGCTTTTTCGGATCATGATAATATAAGAGGGGCAACAATGGCTCAAAAATACGTGGAGGACCATGGTTTGGACTTTGTGATTCTAATGGCAGAGGAATGGACTGATAATGAAAATGATATTCATATGAATTATTTTGGACTTATGGAAGAAGTTGTTCCACTTCAATCTTATACTCCTGGTGGTCCTTTATCTTTGAATGCATCAGACACCATCAAACATGTAAAATCGAAAGGTGGCTTTATCACTGTCAATCATTATAATTACGATATTAATCCAAATGGAGGTTTTGGTCTCCCATATAGCTTGGATCAATTAAGGGATTGGGGTGTTGACGGTTTCGAAATAGTCAATAGTGGAAGTCATGGATGGAAATATCAGCAAATAAGGAACTACTGCATAGCTAATAATTTAACCTGTATTGGTGGCAGTGATATTCATACAAATGAGGATTTAAATACTTTTATAAAATTGAAATTGGATAATCCAGCGAATCTTACTATAACAAATATCTTTGAAACTTTAAGAAAGAATGAACATGAAGTAATAGCAATTAGTTTTTATCCAAAAATCATAGAATTTCCAGAGGATTTAAACGATTTTGGATTGTACTTTGTAGAAGATTTTATGAATTATCTATTAAATATGGACAGATATCAGGCTTTATCTTGGATAATATGGACAATATTGTTGTATACTTTACTATTTTTAATATATCGAAAAATAAAAAAGACAGATTTGACATTTTTAAAAGCTAAAATCCTTTAATAATATAGCCAATTACACTATTATTACTTTAAAAGAAGGAAAAAAATTGAAGCTTGAAGAAACCTACGAATTTATGAAAAAACTTGAAGTCGTTAGTATGGCAACTTTAGATAAGGATCAACCTCGTGTAAGAATCATGGCTTTAATTTCACATGATAATAAATTTTGGTGTTGTACTATTACTTCACGTCCGAAAATGGAACAATTTAAGAAGAATAGTAACTTTGAATTCTGTAGCATAATAAAAAAAAATGATAAGTATGGATCTATAAGAGCTAGTGGAAATGCAAAAATTATTGAAGACTTACAAATAAAAAAAAAGGTTTCTAAAGCAATTCCATTTTTTAAAGGGTATTGGAGCGACTATACTGATCCTCAATTTAGTTTGATTCGTCTGGATATTTCAAAAATTAAGGTTCAAAGTCCATATGATAAGCAATTTTATACATTTAATCTCTAAGAAAGATTGAACATCAAATAGTAGGATTAAATATAATAATGAGTGTTATCTTCCTTGTAATTATCTTTGTCGTCATCGTTGTCATCATCATCTCTACCTAAAAGCTTTTTATAAAAATATTTCATTATTTTCTCAGGATCTCCTTCCATATCTTTAAAATCCTTAAAGTCTTTAGGATCAAATCTTATGATACCACCCTGTTTCATAGGAATAATATTTTTCCGAAGTTCTCTCTCCGCTTCTTTTTGTTTCCTTTCATTAATAAGTAATTCTTTTTTCATTAATTCTCTTAGTTCATTTGCTACAAGTTTATCTAAATAACTGGGTTCATACTCTAGTAGGGTTTCTGTGCTATAAAATTTAGTTATTCTTTTGATTGCTTTATCTTTTTTAAATTCTGGAATTTGACTAATACTTTCAAGTTTTAATATAGATAATATATTTAACCAGTCGAGTTTTGTGGTCCAGCAGAATTCTTTATTGTCTTCTTCCATTTTTCAAAAAATTCTTTGTCTATTTATAAAAATATAAGAATAAATTAAACTTTTTTCATATACTTCTATAATATAACCAACAAATGAGCCTTATAAATTTATTGATTTTAATCTATAATTATCAAAATTTGTTATTTTTTCAAGATATCTTACTAGTTTAAGAAAAACTCGTATAAAAAAAAAAAGAACTTATATCAAATGGATTTCCTTTGAGATTATGCACTTTGAAGGAATTCTTTAATTTTGGAAGATACAAAATTAGGAAAATCGTGAGTTATCCAATGTGAAGATTTTTCATTTGTTTCTATTCTTAAATCCTTTACATAATTAGAAAGCCCATCTAATAATTGAGGTGTTAAAAATAAATCTTTCATCCCCCAAATTACTAAAGTAGGAACTTTAATGATTCCTGTCCAATTTTCAAAACTTGAATTTGCTTTATAATAGTTCACTCCTCCTTGTATTGCTCCTGGCTGAGACCATGCTTGTATATATTTCTGCTTGTCTGTATCACTAAAATTCTCTGTAAAAACGAAATTTCTCAATTGCTCAAAATTATTATTGATTATAAATTTTTCACCATCAGGTTTATAAAACTCGAAGATATAGAAACTTGCTTTTTGTTGTTTTTTATCTGTTTTTAACTTTTGAGCGAAAATTTTATGGTGAGGGGCATTTAAAATAATTAATTTTTCTAATAACTCTGGATATTTTTCAGCAAAAATCCAAGCTACTGCCCCTCCCCAATCATGTCCCGCAAGATTAAATTTATGTAATCCAAATTCTTCACATAATCCTTTAATATCTTCTATTAAAATTTCAACCTTATAGTTTTCTACACCCTTTGGTTTATCAGATAAATTATACCCTCTCATATCAGGGATAATTAATTTGAAATCATTCCTAAGAAGGGGGATTACTTTTGACCAACAATACCAGAATTCAGGAAAGCCATGTAATAATACTAAAGGTTTTCCATTTCCTACAATTATAGTATGGAGTTTAACACCATTAGTTTCGATATATAATTCTTCTATATCATCAGAAATTGTCATAGTAGTAATAATGTAGATAAAAATATAAAAGATAATGAAATGAGTTAAAAATTAGAAAAAGACATGAAATATAGAATAAATATTAGAAAAATTTATTAAAAAATTTGTTAATTTTTTTATTCGAAATAACTAATAAACGATTTTGTGAAATCCTTAACAAAAGAATTGTTAATTTCGCCAAATTTATAACGTCCGCGTGGTAATTTCGATTTCCCTGAAAGATACTTCTTTAAAGCAAGTTCATAATCATTAATAGCTAGACTATTATTTTCTGCGAATTTAATTTCACCAAAATATTTCATTATATTCTCTTTGAATACGATAGTAATCACCATTTTTTATTTTATTCAAACGTTTTTTTAATTAAATAATTATTTTTAATAATAAAGATAGTCAAATATATAAATCTTTTCCTACACTTGCAACGGGTAAAATTTTATAGATTTTACCGAATCCTCATTCACTGAATGAACGTTCATTCTTTTTTATACTATCTTTATAGTTTGAGAATAAAACATAAAAAAGATATAAAAAGACCACTTTTTTTATAGAAGCATATTAATTAACAATCTAATGAAATTTCAAATTTAATAAGTAATAAATTTTAACAGAATTTCTTATCATGTAATAATAATTTTAATGAATTT
>JBHLNK010000127.1:0-6971 GCA_048941625.1 Promethearchaeota archaeon
GTCTTGTTATTATCGTCAATCTGGTATTATTATCGATATGTAAAAATGTTTTACTTTGAGATATTAGAAAATGATATAATTCTTCAACACGGAGTTTTTAATAGAATTCGAGCAACTATTCCTTTTAGTAGAATTCAAAATATAAATATCACCAATGGCGTTTTTGACAGGATGTTTAAAACATTCACAGTTAAAATTGAAACAGCAGGATCGAGTGCTGCAGCTGCAAGTGCACAACATGGTATTGCCCGTCCAGAAGGTTATATTCCAGGATTATTAGATCCTAATCTTATTGAGGAAAAAATAAAAGAAAGAATACTCAAATATTCGGCAATACCTAGTGGATTAGAAGATAAGATTTTCAAACCAGAAGAACTTGCTTTTGATAACTTTATTAGTTATATCCTTTCGAAAATGCGGGAAGGAGAGCATTTAAAAACAACCATTAAAGAAAAAAGAGAAATTGTCAATATGACTGCTGCAGATTTAGCTGAAAAGGTTAGTGTTCCAGTTCAAACTATAAATTTCTTAGAAGAGGGGCGGTATAACCCTAGTTTAGCATTAGCATATAGAATTGCGGAAGTGCTTCAGTGTAAAATAGAAGATTTATTTAAGTTGGTATAAAATTCAATATTTTTTTATTATTAATGTGATTATTTTTAACTCCAAATAAAATAAAGGAGTGGTAAGAAACGCGTGAAATTTAAAAAATCAATTAAGTCAAAAGTTAAAGATTTTAGAGAAGAACTTGGCTTAACACAGCAACAATTAGCTGATCAAGTAGGCGTTTCTCGTCAAACAATCTATTATTTGGAGAAAGGGGATTATAACCCCTCCTTAACGTTATCCTTTAAATTAACTGAAATTTTTCAAAAAAATCTGGAAAATATTTTTTATCAGGAACCAATAATAAAAGATATCTTAGAAAATAAATCATTAGCAGATTTAAAAGAGGTTGCTGAAGTAGCTGGTATCAACCTCGAAAAATTAGCTTCTTTAAGTGATATAGATGATGAAGAACTAACCTCAAGATTTAATGAGAGTTTATTGGTTAAAATTGCAACTGGATTAGAAATGGAGTTTGATGATCTATTCGAAAAAGAAGCTGAAACTTAATTATCATACAAAAATAAAATAATTAATACGAAAATAAAATAAAAATTTTGGAAGTGTAAAAAAAAAAATGGAAAAATTGGCAATTGCAACCAAAGATTTAACAAAAAACTTTGGTGATATTGTAGCTGTACGCGACTTAAATATTGATATTGCATATGGTACTACGTATGGACTATTAGGACCAAATGGAGCTGGTAAAACTACAACCGTCAGAATGCTAAATGCTATTATTTCCCCCTCAAATGGTACCGCTTTAGTAGGGGGTTATAATATTCTCACCCAAGCCAATGATGTTAAGATGATCTGTGGATTTCTACCTGAATCACCGGGATTATATTCAAAATTAACTGCTAAAGAGTTCTTGGAATTCATTGGCGAGCTTTATTATTTACCGAAAGCAACCATATCTAGTCGTATTGATGAACTTCTTGATATATTCGACCTTGAGGGACGAGAAAACGATTTGCTTGAAGGTTATTCTCGTGGTATGAAGCAAAAAGTATGTTTGTGTGCGGCTTTAATTCAGGATCCCAAGATTATTTTTCTGGATGAACCTACATCCAATCTAGATCCTGCAGCAGCAAGAATGGTTAAGGATCTCATTTCTGATTTGGCTAAGAAAGCAGATAAAACAATCTTTATATGTACTCATCTACTTGATGCGGCTGAAGAACTCTGTGATATTATAGGAATTATCGATAAAGGAGAATTAAAATTACAAGGTCGTCCTAAAGAAATTATAGAATCTCAAAATGCAGTAGACTTAGAGGACGCATATCTTAAAATTATGGGTGCAACTCATATAGAGGACTTATTATCTTGGCGTGAAAATGGTCCAAATAGTGAAAATCTCAAAAAGAAAGAAAAAAAGAAAAAGAAGTGATATAACATGGCTTTATGGATGAAAATTGCCAAAAATGAAGTAAGGGTTAGAACCTCTAAATTTCGAAAAAATCGTTTAGCATTTTTCCTAGTTTTATATTCTTTCCTAATCTTCTGGGCCTTTTTTCTGTGTCCCTTGATTTTTGACCTATTTATGCCGACATTAGCTGGAATGGAGGAGCTTTCTGATGTTTTAATCCCTTCTATTGCAATGATTATTGAACAATTAATGATGATATTTTTTATAGCAATACTTATTTATCCATTAAATAATATATATCGTCAGACAGAAATAGGATATAAGGAAATTATATTGGCGTCGCCAACAACTACTGGTGATATCTTTTTGGGAGAATTTTTAGGGAAATTCCCAATACTCATCACTTATGTCTTTGCTCTTACTCCAGTCTTTACTAATATGCTGAATCCTATCTTAAATTTAACATTTATCCAGAATCTGGTTATTTATTGTTGTGTCTTTGGACTTGTATTTATGGCAACTTTGATTGGCACTATATTAATGAGTTGGATAGAACATAAGATTGCTCAGAGTGAAAAAGCACGAGATATTGCTAAAGCCCTATTAATACTTTTGTCAATTGGAATGGTTGCTCTCATCTACTCCCTCCAATTTGGTTTTCAGTTCATAATGGATCATCCAGAATTGAAAAATTATCTCATGTGGTATCCTCCTTTATGGTTTTCAAATATAATACTTCATACATTCGATCCCGCATTAATAGATGCCTATATTTTAAATATTTGGATGAGTTTAGCACTTGCAATCCTAATACCTATTTTACTTTTATATATTTCCTATAAAGGAGCGAATAGGTTTTACTCACTTGAGGGAGGAATTGAGAAGGTTAGCTCAACTATAGAAAATGAAAGTTCGTTCTACAAATTCAATAGACGTATTATAGGATCAAAATGGGAAGGATTAGTTATCACCCAATTAAAACAATTTTTTCGAAAAAAAGAAAATATCATGAAATTAGTATATGTATGTGGTATAGCTTGTGTTTATGGTTTAATTTATTCATTTACTATAAGTGGAGATGAAAACGCTTTCATATCAGGAGCATTTAAAGTACTAATGGTTGTTTTCATGGGTGGGATGCTTTATGGGATTATGATAGGGAGTTTCATATTTGTAGGGAGTAAAGACTTACTATGGGTGTATAAACGTAGTCCTAGAAATGTAAACAGTCTAATTTATTCCTACATTATAGCGATGTTAATTATTAACACAATATTAACTCTGATTGTCACGATATTCTTTACCATCCTATTTGAATTTGATGTGTTATATGTGGTTGTTTTTTTCCTAGCTTATTTATCTCATGGGATATTGATACTGATTGAAGCAATTGGAATACAAGGATTTAGTCCAGCATTCGAAGAGAAGGGAAAACATATGGGAATGAATATATTTAAACTTGTTGGTATCCAAATAGGGATACTTATGGGTTTTATATTCTTAATGGTCTGGTTGAGTGAAGTATTACCTGAAATCAATACTTGGGAATTAACACCTATTATATTCTACATTTTCATACATCTTGTAATATCCCTTCCTATATTCTTTATGGGTTTAAGACACTTAAAGAAAATTGAATAAATTCTTTTTCTTTTTTTTTATTCTTAATAAGCAATTTGGATCATTAGTAAAAAATTTGCTTAGGTAGGATTAATTATCTATTAATAAAAGACATTGAAAGACTTTCATTTAATTTATCAAGAGTTGATTTTAAATCTTTAATAAGAGGGTTGACATCTTCAGCGAGATTTGGATCAATCTTAATGGCCTTTTCAATATATTGAATTGCATTGTTATAATCTTTCTTATCAAAATAAGCAGTTCCCATAAAGAACCACGCTTTTGCAAATTCTGGCTTTATCTCCGTTGCTTTATTGTATTTCTCAATAGCTTTATCATATTCTTTTTTCAGTTTAAACACATTCCCAAGATTAAACCATCCCTCAGAAAAATCTGGAGCAATCTCTATTGTTTTACTTAAATTCTTTAGGGCATTATCATAGTCTTCTTTTGCTTCATATGCTAATCCCATAAAATTCCAAGAGTTAATATGTTTTTTATCAAAATTAACCGCTCTTTCAAAGTTTTCAATAGCACTATCATATTTTTTCTTGTAACTATAGGCAATACCTATGTGATAATAAGCCTCAACAAAAATATCATCAAGCTCTAAAGCTCTTCGGCAGTTCTTTATAGCTTTATCATATTCTTTGTTTTCAATTTCTGATTTTGCTAGATTAATGAGTTCTTTTTTATATGAGCTTTTAATTAAATCTTTATTTTTAACATCTGGTGATTCCATCATTTCATTAACTTTTAATGCTCTTTCATAAAATTTGAAGGCATTATCGTATTTTTTTTGGTCTGCAAGTTGATTACCTTGCTCTATTAACAATGTGATTTCTTCAGAATGAACATTATCAATTAATAATTTAATTTTAGTCATTTCTGTGGCTCTTCGTTCCGGATCATCAATTGATTGTGCATAATCTAGACGCTTCTTAAGTTTCTCAATCTCTTTTTCTTTTGATTTTTGTTCTTCTTCTAAACCTCCTTTTCCAACTAATTGTTTTAGTTCAGTTTCATAAATCAGGCTTTTAATATTACCCACTTCTTTTTCCATTTCTTCAGTTAAATACATTTTATTCGTCATATTCAATGCTTTATTATATGTTTCAATTGCCTTTTCAAAGTCTTTTTCTTCCACCAATTTATTTCCTCGGTTTAAAATTTCTGCAACCTCAGTAGAAAATACTTTATTAACTAAGTTTTTTAGATTTGTAAGTTCTGGGTTCTCTTCTTCAGTATATGCCATTCTTTTAGCTAGACTTAATGCAATATATAAATCACTTACAGCTTCCTCATATTTTTTTTGAAAAAGATACTGAGTTGATTTATCTTTAATAATATTTATACCTGAAATACATGCATCATTAATTAGCTCACTAATTTCTTTAATCTCTAATTTTTTATTTTCAAAAGATACCATAGAATGAGCAATATCAAGAGCTTGATGGAGAAAATCAATAGCTTCATTAATTAAGTTTACAGATTCTTCAAAATTCTCTTTGGATGTTATTTCTTTTCCTTTTTCTATTAATGGTTTAATCTTTTCTATATAAATTGGATTTAATGCTTCAGCAATAAGACTAATTTCAATATTTTTAAGATCAGAATCATACATTTTATTTGCTAAAGATAAAGCTTTTTTAAATTCAGCAATGGCTTGTTCAGCTACATTTTGTTTTAGTAACTCTTTAGCATTATCAACGATTGGTTTAATCTGATTAGAATAGATTTCATTTGTAGAATTCTTAATAGTAGTAATTTGATCAATTTTATCGTTCAGGTCAAAATATTTTTCAATTGTTTCCAATGCATTTGCAAAGGTTTTAATCGCGTCACCATTTTGACCAGTATTTTTAAATTTCTTTCCTTGCTCCACAATTTCATCAATTTTAGAGTCATAAATGTCAGTAATTTCATTTTTAATTCGTGCTAAACCTTCGTTTTTAAAATCTGATTTATAAATCTCCTCAGCATTGATTAATGCATTTTTAAATATTTCTACGGCTTCATCTGTTTTATTTTGATTCTTTAATTCAATTCCTTTTATCATAAGTTTTTCTATTTCATTCTCACTTATTAGCTTACTAATCTCGTCTTTTTCAACGTCTTGAAGATCAGCATCATCCATATTTTCAACTATCAATAATGCGTTTTGAAATTCTTCTTTAGCTTTATCAAATTTTTTTTGAGCTGTTAACCGTATTCCTCCTTGGACTATATTATCGATTTGGATAGAGTATGTTTGATTAATCGCATTTTTAATATTCTCAATTTCAGTTTTCTTATCTTTTTCTTCCTTAACTTTATCATTTACAAAGTTTAATGCTTCTTGGAACTTTATAATAGCTTTTTGAAAATTGTTTTTATCTTTAAAAGCATTAGCTTCTTCAATTATTAAGTTAAATTTTTTCAAAAGTGAGGCTTTCATTTTCTTAATTTCACGTTTTTCCCTATTGATTAATCCTAAGAATTATTTCATATCTTTAATATTTTTCTTATAATCTTTTTATTTCTTCAAATGCAAGTAATAAATAATAAATTCTATATTTAGAAGACTTAGTGATGACTAAAGAATATCCATTAAAAAATTATCCAACAATTGCTTGTTGTGGATTAGATTGTGGATTATGTCCCGTCTATTATACTAAAGGACCTTCAAAATGTCCTGGTTGTTGTGGTACTGACTTCCTTAATAAGCATCCATCATGTTCAATAATTACATGTTGTGTAAAAAAGCATAGTTTTGAGACTTGTGCTGAATGTAGTGAATTTCCATGTTCAAAAATAGATAAATGGGATAAAGCTGATTCATTTATATCTCATAAAGTGTCACTTTCAAATTTGGAGTTAATTAAAGAGAAAGGAATTGAACATTTCTTAATTCAGCAAAAAAGAAGAATTGAATTGCTTGAAATTATGTTGAAAGAATTTAATGAAGGTAGATCTAAGAGTTTTTATTGTATTGCATCAGCATTACTTCCTATAGACGATTTAGAAAATAGTCTGAAAAAAAGTAAACAACAAATAAAGACTGAGGGAATAGAACCAAATAATTTAAAGAACAATTCAAAAATCCTAAAAACTCATCTCAATCAAAGTGCTAATAAGCGGAAAATAATATTAAAATTAAGAAAGAAGTAGAAAAATTATTCATAATATTGAATGTAAAATGTCAGTAAAAAAAATTTTATTTAATGGCCCCATTATAACAATGGATGAAAATCATCCAATAGTAGAAGCTGTTGGAATTGAGAACGAGAAAATTATATCTGTTGGAAATCTGAACGATGTTAAAAAAGATGTTGGAACTGAGCATGAACTTATCGATTTGAGAAGCAGAACGCTTCTTCCTGGTTTTATTGAC
>JBHLNK010000128.1:0-6947 GCA_048941625.1 Promethearchaeota archaeon
TTACAACCAAAGCGATCTGAAATTACCGAAATTTGATCAAATTAGTATCCTAGTGAAGGATATTGAAATTATTGGGATTATTATCTAGGCGTGTATACTATAAAGACAATGATTATATTAAACTTTTAAGGATTAATTTAATTTAGATATAATTCATACTGAAAAAATCGGAATAGTATATTTTTACTATTTTAAAATAAAAAGGAATTTAGAATATTATCTTGAATTGATTATTCTCTAATTTTTCCTTTTTTTTTTAAATTTCATTAATAAAAAATTTTATTTTTTATTTGTAATAGGTCTAAATATGTCGATAGAAAAATTAGATGGCGGCGATTTAGTTGTTAGATGTCTTTTAAAAGAAGGTGTAACTAAAATATTTGGTTTAGTTGGTGGTGAATTATTAAGAATATATGATGCTATTGAACGGTGGGGTAGAGAACAAGGTATAGATACTGTCATGGTAAGGCACGAACAGGCAGGAGGACATATGGCAGATGCTTGGGCACGAGCAACTGGAGAAATTGGTGTTTGTTTAGGAACAGCAGGACCGGGAGTAAGTCATCTAATTCCCGCTGTTGCTGCGGCTTACGCTGATTCGATACCAATATTGATAATAGGTGCTCAAGTTGGTAGAATGTTTGACAATATTGGAATATTACAAGGAGATTTAGACCAAATAGGTCTGATGAAACCTATTACAAAATTGCAGGTTACTATAGAAGAACCATATGAAATACCACGTGCTATTCAAAGATGTATAAGAACTGCTATGACTGGAAGAAGAGGTCCTGTTTTTCTTGAATTAAGGGAAACGGCATTAGTCAGAGATGCCACAGAGGTTGATCAAAAAGAAATATTAAATCCCGAACAATACCGTCCAGATTATAGGCCTGCTGGAAATACAGAAGGGATAATAGAAGCAGTAGAAATTTTAAGGAATGCTGATAAACCTTTAATTGTTGCAGGGGGCGGTATCAATGCCTCAGAAGCTTTTATTGAGGTAAATAAATTATCAGAAACATATAATATTCCTGTTGGAACAACGTTAAGTGGGATAGGAGTAGTAACAACGGATAAAACATTTGTAGGGGGAAAATTGACTGCTATAGCTTACAGAAGAGCTGCTATTGAAGCAAATGTAATTCTTTCTCTTGGTTGTAAATGGGATTATACAATTCTTTACGGAGCTGCACCAATTTGGAATCAAGATCAAAAAATCATCCAAGTTGATATAGACCCAACTGAAATTGGAAAAAATAGACCGGTGAATGTTGCTATTGTTGGAGATGCTAAAGCCGTTATTAATCAACTATTAGAAGAAATGGAAAAAAATCTTCCTAAAGAAAAAGTAACCGAATGGTCTCAATGGAATGAATATTTGCAAGATCTAAGAAAAAATGATAAACAGCAATTAGAAAAAATGTTAAAATCTAATAAATTACCAATGAAACCTCACAGATTTGTGCATGAAATACTAGATTTCATACCAGATGATACACAATTAGTCATTGATGGGGGAGATATTTATCTTTTTTCATTGGATTTAATAAGTCTTAAACCACGTCCACCTCGAAGTTTTTTTCGCTCTGTTTCAATGGGTCATTTAGGTACTGGGATTCCATATGCTATTGGCGTACAAATGGCTAAACCAGATAAATTAGTCGTTTGTATTACTGGAGATGGAAGCTTTATGTTTAACATACAAGAATTGGAAACAGCAGTAAGATTAAATCTACCTATAATTATTATAATAGGAAATAATTGTTCTTGGGGAATGATTAAATCTGCTCAGAAACTTAATCTTAAAAAAAGATATTGTGATGTAGATTTTCCACCAATAAACTATTCTGAAATAGCTCGGAGTTTTGGGTGTTACGGAGAAAAAGTCGATAAACCAGAAGATATTAAACCAGCATTAAAGCGAGCGATTAACTCAAAGAAACCAGCTGTACTCGATGTTGATATTGCTTTTGAAACGCCCTCAGCAATGAAATTATTAGGTCTTTATAAGAAGAATAAAGGATTATTTGGTAAATAATTAGATTTTTTTGGAGGGGATAATTTTTTGAATGAAAAATTTTTAGAAGGACGAGTAGCTCTTATAACGGGAGCTGGAAGTGGATTTGGACGTGAAATGGCAATTGCTTTTGCAAAGAAAGGTGCCAATTTAGTATTAAATGATATAAACCTTGAAAGTATCGAAGAAACTCAAGAAATTATTTTACAATCGAATAAAGTTGAGATTTTACTTGAACAAGCCGACATTTCTGATGAAGAACATGTAAATATCATGAGTAAGAATGTTTTTAATAAATTTGATAATATATTTTTATTGGTAAATAATGCGGGAATAAGAGGAGGTTCTTCAAGTCTTAAGACTAAAACTAAAGATTACAGTAGAATTATGGATGTTAATGTGAAAGGCGCTTGGAATGTGACCAAAGCTTTTTATAGGAAAATGAGTAAACAGAAATATAATCCCGTAGCGGGGAAAATTATTAATATTACATCATGTGCAGGTACTGAATGTGGTTTAAATCCATTTATAGGAATGTATAGTGTTAGTAAAGCTGCGCTTATTGCTTTTACGAAACTTTGGGCGCTTGAATTGGGACCGAAAAACATAACTGTCAATGCGATTTGTCCAGGAATTTTCCTTACGCCAATATACAATAATGATCCGGTTTTTATCAGAGAATGGATTAAATTACGAAATATTAAACTTCCAATCGACCAAATTGGAGAAGCTACACAGGTTGCAGACGTTGCTTTGTTCTTAGCATCACCAGCATCAGATTATATCACAGGTCAAAATATAATACTTGATGGTGGAATGACATTAAGTATCAATAAGCTCTAATTTTAAAGCCAAAATTTAAAATTATTTTAATGCTCTCGCCGGGATTCGAACCCGGTTAATGATACAAAACGAAACGATCCATATTGTCACCAGGGTGAAAGCCTAGCATGCTGAGCCCTTCCTTTTACATAACGTGAAAGATTGGCCGAACTACACTACGAGAGCATGATATGATTATTTTATCACATTTTTTTATTAATATGTATAGAAGTCTTAAACTAGTATTAAAGATAGAGTTTGAATCCATTAAAATTTTTCTTTTCTTATGTAAGGTAAAAGAATAAAAAAGAAAAATAAGAAAAAATATGCGGGAAGGGAGATTTGAACTCCCGAACTCCTACGAGAATGGATTCTAAGTCCACCGCCTAAAGTCGACTTTCGATCAACTCACTAAAGCCTTTGACCAGACTTGGCAATTCCCGCAAAAAAATTAGTTCCGCATTTCATTATTATTTAATTAAAATACCTAAGAATAAAAAAATTTTTTATGATAGTATTTAAAGTTAAATACGATTGAATTAAAAGATAAAAATTTATTATTATATATAATACAAAATAAATAATAATAAGACTTAATACAAAAAATCTTTGTTTCTCTAATGAGTGTAAGAGAATCGTTAATAAAGCATTTGACATCCATTCTAAGAGCATCAGAAGGTACTGTTTTAGTAGTTTTATGCGATCAAAATGGTCTTTCGATAGCAAAAATAGGTAGAAAAAGTGAGATTGAATTAAATCCAAATCAGATTACAAGTTTAGCATCAGCTGCTTTTTCTGCAAGTGAGGAAAATTGGGAAGATTTAAATATTTTAGAACAGGTTATATCCTTTACATTTTTTGATAAGGTTTGTTTAATCACAATCAGAATTAATGAAACCCTCTTAACTATAGTGCATAATTACCACAAGGAATGGCCTTTAGATGCAGATAATTTAGCAACCGCTATGTATTATTTAAAACAAAAATTAGGTGAATTTTTTGGTAGTGGAGATGAATCAGAAAGAGAAATTGAGATTTTTTGTGATAAGGTTCGTAGTGCTATTTATCTTTTTGGAATGGGTTCAGAGGTTCCATTTTCATCCTATAAACCAGAAATAATTAAGACAACAAATTTATTACCTTCGATAAGTAAAGTTTTGGATTCAATTCAAAATCCAATTTTTATAAGATATGGTCTAGTTAGCCCTTCAGGTTTAACATTAGATGCTAGAGAGGTAAGTGGACAAAATTTACCTATATCAATCGAGGCATTCTCTGCAAGTGCTAATGTCGCTTTTCAAAAAATGAAGGAGGAGTCCGTAGGGAGTTCAATTGGTAATCTATTGAGTTATATCGCAATCTCAGGACAAAATTCCGAAAATTTTTATGGCCTTATTGCTTGTCCTTCAGGAATAATAAGATACTCCGCAATAGAAGAGACTTCAAATAGTGAAGACCTATCTTTTATTGGTTTATTTGGTTTAACTTATGGAGGTATACCTGTTATGTGTGAAGCCAGAAATATTATTAATTCAATACTACAAATATTGGGAAAAGAACACATTACTGAGGATTTTATTAAGTCTGTAAATGTGCTTACAAGTTTTAAATATGAATAGTTAAATACCTTTTTTTAACCTACAAATGATATTAATGTTCTCAAATTGCTAAAATGAATTATTCCAATTCGAGGGTGGACAATCCTAATTTATTTTGCTTTAATTATGGAGAATGCGACCCTAAGAAATGCACTGCTACTAAGTTAAAAAGGTTAAACCTCTTAAAAGTAATCAATAAAATTCAAGAATCATTAAAGAATGCCATTATTTTAAACCCTTTCGCTGCAAAAGAGATATCTGATCTTGATAGAAAAGCTATTCAAAGATTTGGACTAATAGTAATTGATTGTTCCTGGAACAATATTTTAAATTTAAAAAAGATGATTTTTCATACATCCCGCAAATTACCTCCATTAATTGCTGCGAATCCAACTAATTATGGTAAATGGGAAAAATTAAGTTCAGTAGAAGCATTAGCAGCTGCGCTATTTATTACAGGTTTTTTTGATTATGCTAATTTAATTCTTTCTAAATTTTCTTGGGGAATCCAGTTTAAAAAATTAAACAAATTTTGAAAAATATAAAATAAAAATAAAAAACAATAATAAAATTACTCTTCAGGACCTTTTGACAAACCAGAAGCAGCTATAACATCATCAATCTTAAGAATCATTGATGAAACTTCGGTAGCAGATTGAACAGCTTGAGTTAAAACTGATAGAGGCTCAAGAACACCCATTTTTACCATATCATCTGGTTTTCCTGTGTCAATATTTATACCATTAGAATTCCCTTCCTCGGTTTCATGCCTAGATCTTAATTCAACAATTAAATCTACAGGATTATATCCCGCATTCTCAACTAAGGTTTTAGGAATTATTTCAAGTGCATTTGCATACACTTCAATTGCTAATTGTTCTCGTCCACCAATTGATCTAGCATATGCCCGAAGTCTTTTTGCGAGTTCAATTTCAGAAGCACCACCTCCAGGTAAAATATATGGTAATTCGATCGCTGCTTTAATTACAGATAAAGCGTCATGTAACATCCTTTCTGCCTCATCCACAACATGTTCAATTCCTGCTCTTATTAGTATGCTCACTGCTTTCGGATCTGCACATTCGGAGACAAAAATCATGTTATCATCTCCTATTTTCTTTTCTTCAACTTTCCCAGCCTTGCCCAAATCACTTTCACTAATTTCGAAAATATTATTAATGATTTTTGCATTAGTCGCTCTAGCTAACTTCTCCATATCAGATCTCTTAACTCTACGCACAGTTATTATATTTTCTTTTGCAAGAAAATTCTGTGCTTTATCATCAACACCCTTTTGACAAAAAACAACATTAGCGCCGATTTCTTTCAATTTGGCTACTCGATTTTTCAACATGTTAGCTTCTTCTTCAAGAAATTTATTTATTTGATCTGGAGTTTGAACTCTTATTTCAGCATCAAATTCTGTTTTTTCTACTTCCAGTGATGCACTGATTAATGCTATATTTGCATCTTTAATCAATTTTGGCATCATCGGATGAACTACTTCTTTATCAATAATAATTCCATCAAGTAGACTTGTGTCTAAAAGGCTTTTTCCTTCTTTCTTAATTATTTGAATTTGATCTAGATCTACTATAATACTTGTACCACGCTCTTCTTTGATTTGGCTCACTGCTTTAACAGCAATTTCAGCAAAATGGCTTTTTACTCCCGTAATTAATTTACTGTTCATTGATGTTTCAGCAACTTGCATTAAAGTTTTCTTATCGTTAATATCGATTTTTGTGGCTAATTCTTGTAGTATTTCTTTGCTCTTCAGTAATGCTTTTCTATACCCCCTAAAAATTAATGTGGGGTGTACTCCCTGTTCCATTAATTCTTCCGCTAGGTTTAACAATTCACCAGAGATAATTACACTTGTAGTAGTCCCATCTCCAATTTTATCATCCTGGGTTTTAGCAACCTCTACTATCATTTTGGCTGCAGGATGTTCAATATCCATTTCATCTAAAATAGTAGCACCATCATTAGTTATTTTTACGTCTCCTAATGAATCAATGACCATTTTATCCATTCCTTTTGGACCTAAAGTTGTTCTTACAGATTCAGCAACTGCTTTTGCCGCGGCAATATTGTTTTTTTGGGCATTTTTTCCTTGTTTTCGTTCAGTTCCTTCTTTTAATATAAGGATCGGGACACCTGATAATTGTGCCATCTTTTGTTCACTTTTTTATAATTAATTTAAAAAATTTTATTTATATAGATCTCTAAGTCATAAAATTAAAAAAGTTTACGAAAAATAGTGCATTAAGCTTTCTAATTGTTGAAAAAAATTACTCAATATAATTAATTGATATACTAATTCACAATTTACATGTTGTTGTTTTTTCTTGTTTTTTATATAATTCATTTACATATTTTTCAAGCCTGACATATGCACAAATTTCACAGATAGTATGTTCATCGTCAATTTCTTTACCACATTCTAAACAAATTTTCATTTTCAGCTTACATCATTAATTTTTTTATTTTCCTTATCAATTATA
>JBHLNK010000041.1:0-30058 GCA_048941625.1 Promethearchaeota archaeon
TATGAGATTAGCCCAGACGATTTCGAATGATTTATTGAAGTTTTCTTGTGAATCTAAAATCCAAACTAAAGACTTCTCAACCAAATCTACTTTACCACCATGCAAACCAACAAAAGCTTTCGTTATACTTAGACGAGCTTTTCTTTGAGTTATAATTTCTTTAGATACATTTGAAATAGATTTTATTACTGATTTACTTTCTTTAAAAAAATTGAACGCTTCCTCAAATTTACCTGATATAGCTAATCCAGTGATAATAAACCATAAGCCATCAAAAGATAGAAGCTTATTATTATGCTTATGACCTTCTTTACGCATTGTCTCGCCTAAATTAATTAGTTTTTCACCGTGATTAAGATATAAGAGAATTAACCCCTTAAGATATTGAAAATAACTTTTTTGCTGAAGACTAAGACCCTCATATTGACATTGATCCTTCAGTATTTCAAGAGCTTCATCAAGATAACCAGTATCAAAGAGATCTTCTGCTTTTTTTAGTTTCTCTAAATTTGAATAAGGCATGAATTGATTTAAATTGGATTACTAATTAATGAAATATTAATTTAGTTAAAATTTTAAATCTGATGGTTAATGATGAGTTCTCTCAATAAAAACTATTTTATGAGAGAATCTAAAGAAAGGAAAAGAATTAACAAGTAAAATTATCAGTGATATTGAGTTAATAAATAAATGGTTAGCAATTTTAGACTTATTTCTAGCAGAAATAGATGAAAAAAAAGATTTAATTTATTCAACTTAATAGATTTGAGTTTAAGCTTCGGGAATAATAAGTATAAAATTACTTCCTTTAGAATAATCACCCTTTACTCTATCTTCAACCCAAATTTTACCCTTATAAGATTCAATAACTTTCTTTATTAGAGAAAATCCCAAACCAGTTCTATACTTAGTATCTTCTTCTTCACGAGTTATAAAAATTTCCTTTTTAATATCGTCCGGAATTCCAATTGCATTATCAATAATCTCAATTTTTATATATGGTTTTTGGTCGACTGGATATTCTGAAGTTTTAATATCAATTTCAATATTTTTATTATTATTATGAATAACTGCATTTACCAAAAGATTTTCAAAAATGTTCTCGAATAAATCATTTGCACTAATTTTTAATCTCTGTTTTGGAAGATTTATTGATATATTTCTGTGATTATAAGATTCTTTAACAACTTTAGTTGTTTTTTCCAAAATATCATTAATTTCAATAGAATAAATTGGAAGTAGAGAATTTCTTATTTCAGACAGTTTTGTTACATTTTTTATCAAATTTTCTCCTCTTAATACTTGCTCTTTCACTAATGAACAAATCTCAGGCAATTTATCTAGTTTTTCAATGTTATTTTTAATTTGCTCAACATAATTATTTGCTAATAAAATATTCTGAAGTATATTTCTAATGTCATGAGTAAATAAATCTTTATAAAATTCAGTATATCTGTAGGCCTCCTTAATATTGTTTTGGTTCTCAAGAATTGTTTTTTCATTATCTTTTTGCAAGTATGTATATATCAAGAAGAACCAAGCTAAAGGAGCTAAGCTAGCAATATAATCTTCTACATTTACAAAAATATTACTAATTTCAGACCATTCCAAAAAATTACTTAAATAATAAAATGAAATTGTGAAAAATAAGGCTAGAAAGGATAATTTTGTAATTAAAGAAAATTGGTTTTTCCACCCTGCCAGAAAAATTCCAAATGAAAAAATGATAATTATAAAAACAAAGAAGTCAATTACTCCTATGAAATTCATTTTTATACCTCTTTTTAAAAAATATTATAGTCCATATAAGCATCATTAAAGAACTACTAATATAGCATAGGTGTTCTATTACGTTAAAGATTTCCTCAAAAAGAATACCTTCAATAACTGTAAAAAACCATCCTATTGAAAATAAAGTTAAAGAAATTATAAATACCCTCAAACCTGGGAACCTTTTCAATTTAGAGTAATTAATACTTAGAAAAAACAATGCTCCTAAACAAAGGATCAATGTAATTAATTCATTTTCTTGAATCATATTTAGATTAAATATGTAAATTTCCTTGAGAAAGGGATTCTCTTGAATTATTATTTCTTAAGATATTGAGAAAAAGTTCATTTATTTATATCTTTTCAATTTTAAATTCTATATCAATTTAAATTTAGGATAGGATAATTCTGTCTTCTTCAATTTTACCTTGTAGTTGGTTTCTTAATATTAAAAGCTCAATTTCTCTCCTAAGTATGTCATTAGTAAGATTTAAATCGTTTTTACTTTTTAAAACGTGGTTTAATTCTTGAAAAGTTATGGATTTGTAATTTTTGGATAAATCTCTGACATTCGCAAGAATTACTTGTTGATTAAATAGAGAGTGAGAATTAGAGTCTAATTGATATAACCTATGAGTAAGATTATAATTAAAATTACTCTCTTTATCAACTTTCTTAAGATTTTCAATTAAATCAATGGCTTTTTTATATTGTTCTTGTTCCATTAATCTTTCAATTACTCTTAATTGGTTTATGAACTCCTGAGAATCCATATTAACTCCTCATTTTAATTTATAGTCTCTTTTTTATCATGAAATATTACATTTAAATTTTAGAATTCATACATATTAATTGCTTTTTGGTCAACCAGAATAACATCTTCTTTTGGAGGTATATATATTGAAACCTTTGATACTAATAGTCGAAAATGATAATAATACGTTAAATCATATCAAAAAGATATTAGAATCTAATGAATGTAATGTAATTCATGCAAATAACGGAAAAGAAGGCCTAGAAACCCTTTCTGAATTAGAAAATTATCCAGATCTTATTATTAGTGATATTAAGATGCCGGAGATGAATGGATATGATTTTTTTGATGCTGTATCAAATAGTCCAACGCTAAGCCATATACCATTCATTTTTTTATCTGCTCTCGATTCTCCTGAAGACATCCGCTTGGGAAAAATGCTTGGAGCAGATGATTATCTAACCTTGCCTGTAAATGAAGAAGACTTAATTGCTACAATTTTTGGGAGACTAAAGCGTAGTAAAACTATTAATATTATAAATGAAAAAATTAGCGAAATATATCTTTCAAACCAAGTCGAAGAAGTGCTAGTCTCTGAGACACATAAAGATTTAACATTGTTGATTGATGTTTCCTGGGATGATGTTATTGGTCCGAATTTGCAAAATTATTACCCTAAGAATATTAACGAAAGCTTTCCAATTGATAAAATAACTAATCAATTATATGATATTATATCCTCAATCTATGGTCAAGATATGATAACAAAAGCCGAGGGTCTATTACTAAACATCAAAAACTTTAATCTCATGGCTTATGTGTTTTTTGATTCGTATCCTGACAAATCATATAGAGGAGGTCATAAGGATTTCATGTTATCTATTATTGCCCCAAAAATAACATATTTTCAGTCATTAAAAATCAGGCAAATCTTTATAGAATTATCTAGTTTGTATAAAGAAAAAAAAGAATGGGATATAGAAGAGTATTGGAATAAATTCATTGAAGTACTTACAATATCCTCAATTTAATTTACGATTTCTTTAATATGTAAGGTTAAATACTCTTGTGTCAAATCTTTAAATATTTTCGCAACTTCAATAATTACATGGAAGAACCAATAAAGATAATTATAATGGGTATGGAAAATGCAGGTAAAACTACATTAATAAACATCCTTACTCAAGAAAATGATGAAACTCCTGATAAACCACCTTTTATGAACCCTACTAAGGGAATAGAAAGGAATAGTATCACACTTTTTCAAAAAAAGACAATGATATGGGATTTTGGTGGTCAAGAAACGTATCGTAATGAATATTTAACTAATGCTGAAAAATACTTTCATTGGATTTCATTCTTTTATTATGTGATAGATGTTCAAGATTACTATAGACTCATTCCTTCAGTTATGTATTTTGATGGAATCTTAAGAAAGATCCAAAAATTTTCTCCACAAGCAAGAGTTATTTTGCTCTTTCATAAGATGGATCCTGGTTTCGATCCAAATGAAAGAAATTTAAAAAAGAAATTCTTAGAAAAAGTAGAGCCCCTTCTCCAGCAGGAATTTACCTCTTATCTTATGTTTGATACCACAATATTTAATTTAGGCAGTATTAGAGCGGCATTCTCTCAAATTAAATAATTTCATTTTAGTATATTAGTTTTGAAGTTAAAACTCTTGCTGTTAATAATCGAAATGAATAAATATTAATAAAATATAAAAAGAATCCTTTAAAAGGTTATTTTGCTTTTATTTGTTAAAGAATATAATATTATTAAGTGAATTAAATGGACGAAGAAAAAATAAAACAAGTCATTGAAAAGATTAGACCTCAGTTACAGATGGATGGTGGAGATATTGAACTCATATCTATTGAGGACAATGGAATTGTTAAAGTTAGACTTCTAGGACATTGTGCAGGGTGTATGCATGCTCAACAGACTCTTACATATGGAGTTGAGCGCGCAATTAAGCAATTTGTACCTGAAGTTAAACAGGTTGTGAACGTAGTCTAAGTATCTCTTTTCTTTCTACTTTTTTTTAAATTCGGACTAAGAAATTTTATAAAATAATGCAATCGTTTAATTTATAATTTTATAAGAAACAATTCTATTATTAGGTGGTTTTTTTTCCTTTATTTCTTGATCTTCAGAACTTATTATAGTAGGTTCTTGTTCATTTGAGTGTTTATTGTTCTCTTTTTCATCCAAAAGCATCACATTTTTATTAAAAAGAATTAAAAATAAAATAAGTGTAGAATTGTTTGGTGATTATTTTAAATAATCAAATTTTCCATTAATAATTTAATTATTAGATTATTATAGATAGAATTCAGTAATGATATCAAAAATACTTATAATATACCCTGGTGGTATCCTTTGTTATTCAAAGACCTTCGTCAGTGAGGATAAGATAAACGATACATTTATTAGTGGATTTCTCACAGCTATAAGTGATATTGCCAAAGAAATTGGTGGGGGGGAGATAAAAAAGGTAATCTTTAGAAATTTTAATTTTGTTTATTCTTATGATGATGAGAAACGTTGCATGTTTACTATTGTGACTGATATTAAAGATCCTGAAGAAGAAGTTAACGCTAAACTAGAATTATTGAAAAAAGAGTTCATGAAGCGATATTATGATGATTTAAAAAATTGGGATTTTGATACGTCTCGATTTGAAAGTTTTGATGAATTTACTGAAAAGAATATTTTCATACCGCCCAAAATATTGCTTATTGGTGAAATTGGTGTAGGAAAAACCACAATTATGAATTTATTCTCAAGTGAAACTGTGATTAAATTAGATGACGAAATGGTTGAGATTGTTGAAAAACCGATTTATTTACCGATTTTTAGAGAGAAAAATGAAATAGTATTAAGGGAGTTGGATATGCGAGAAATAGTTGAAAATCCAAAAATTTACAACTCTTTACTCAATGCTGCTGCTGCCATTTGTATTATTACCAATTCAGGGGGAAGTAATTTGGGTAGAACAAAAAGAAATCTTTCAATAATCCAAAAAAGAGTCAAAGATGTTGAATTTTATATTATAGCTAACTTTCAAGACTTAGAAAATATTTCATTCAGCCCGAAGGAGGTTGAGAAGATGTTTGGAATAAAGACTTTTGGTTTTTCAGCAATTGAAGAGGACGCAAAGAAAAAAATTGTTGAAATCTTAATTATGATTGTAAATAAAACACTTGTAGAAAAAATATTAGATAACTAATTCTAGAAAACATTGAAAAAAATTATAGAATATGCTATGAAACTGAGTAAAAATTTTATATTTCCAGTGTATATTGATGATATAACTATCAAAAAAATAATGGTTTTATGTAAGAATTTTGAAAATGAGATTTTTGGTTATCTAATCGGTAATATCTTAAAATGGGAGGAAAAAGTTTATATAGTCATCGAGGAGTTGCTTTTTCTGTTAGGTGCTGTGTACAGTGATAAATATTTTACCTCTCAAATTGAAGGTACAGCAGGAAAATATGAAAGTAAGTTTCAACGGTTAAAGAAAAGAACAAATAATCAAGATTTAAGGATTTTGGGATGGTTTCATTCACATCCTGACTTTGGATGCTTTTTATCTAGTACAGATTTAAAAACTCAAAGATATTTTTTTCCAGAATCCTATCAGGTAGCGTTGGTAGTAGATCCCATTAGAGATGAATATCAATTTTTTACTCTTGATAATGATTCAGAAAAAGGATATAAATCAATTAGTTATGCAATTATCAGTAAAAAACTTAAAAATCGATATAAATAGATTCTAAATGTCAAATAAAAAAAGTAGAAATGGAGCTAAGATCTATGGAATTGAATCTATAGATTTAGACAAATATGATCGTCAAAAAAGAATTACTGGTTGGGATCAAAGTAAAATCTCTAAAGCAACAACTATGGTTATAGGAGTAGGGGCTACAGGAAATGAAGTAATCAAAAATTTAGTTTTAACTGGAATTGGAAAGTTAATTTTAATTGACTATGATTTTATTAATATTTCGAATCTAAATCGTTGTATATTATTTAACGTAAAAAGTGCTAAACAAAACGACTATAAAGTAGACATTGTTAAAAAAGCATGTGAGGAATTAAATCCGGATGTTGAAATTATTACCCTCAAGAAGGATTTAAAGGATATCAATAAGGAGTTCTACAAAACATCTGATGTAATTTGTTCATGTTTAGATAATGTTGAGGCTAGAATTGAAGCAAATAACTATGCATACTATTATAAAGTCCCATTTGTAGATTCTGGAATTGAGGAATTCTTTGGTAGTGTTCAATCGGTATATTCTGGTGTAAAAGAAGCAGCTTGCTTACAATGTAGTATTTCAAATGCAGATTTAGATCTAATGTGGAAAAAATTCTCATGTACAGGGCAAGAAATTAATACTGAAAATGGTGAAACTGTTCCAAAGATTGCAACTGTTATAACCACTACTTCAATCATTGGTGGATTACAATCTCAACAAGTTCTTAAATTTATTTTAGGTATTGATTATTTTAAAAAACATAATAAATGGAATCCCCATATCGGCAAACCTTTAATAGGAAAACAACTAAATTATAATGGATTATTAAATAAATTCAGTATTGTAGAAAAATTAAAGAATCCTAATTGTTGGACATGTTCCTTTGAAAATAGATGATATATGTATAAATTAAAAATTAAATGTCAATAAATATATTTTTAAAAAAGTAATAGGAAATTTACAAAAAATGCCAGAACTTCCTCTTGAAATATGGAAAGACAGAATTGAAAATGAACTTAAAAGTATTAAGAATTTAAAAGTTTTAAAAGAGAGTTCAATTGTTAAACAAGATGATGTTGTTGAATTTATGATAATATTGAATTCATTAGGTTTTATTGAATCATCAGAAGGGTTAATACCAAAAAGATCACATCGTATTCTATTAAAGTTGAATAGATCATTCCCATATCCAGGAGGAATTGATTTTTCTTGGCTTTCAAATTTATTTCATCCAAATATTCACCCTATTGAGCTAAGTTCAGAAACCTCAGGCACAGGATACATCTGTTTAAACGTTCTAAAAAAATGGTCTCGATTATCTGATTTGGAAACGACTATTAAAGCACTGAAATTATTAGTAGAAAATCCTAATAGTGATGATCCTCTCAATTATACAATCTGTTTAAGAGCAGCAGAATATTACAAGAAAAATCCCATTGAAAATTTAAAAAAGCAATTTGGTATTGATGAAAGTGAAGATAAAACAGATGAATTAGATGATGATATTATTATGATTGATGATTAATCCAAATTTATAAAAAAATTTTTAAATTGGAATCCACCAATTACTTTCGCCCATAAAATTAATTTGTCATTTTCTTGTAATCCAAATTTATGAATCGCATCTTCAATTGTAATAGTATTTGGTAATTCCTGTTCTTTTAAGACCAAAGAGTAAGAACGTTGTTCAGTACTAATAATACCCATATGTTTGATAATAATATCAACAATCCTTTCAATTTGATGATGAGTTTTTACGTCTAACTTTATAAGTTTCCCAGTCCGGGAATCTTCAACTGTTATTTTCAAATTTATAATTACCCTTTGAGTTAATTTAAATTTTATAAGATTAATTTTGGTATTTTTTTATTTGCTTTATAAAAGGTACTATTTCGGAATTTAAAGATTTTTTTTTACAAAAGTTAATTATCTGATAATAATTACTTAGTTTATATTTAAAACAAGTAATCTTAAAAAAATTATGAAAGACACTGAAAATGAAGAAAAGGTAAATTCTGAGAATACGGAACAGCAAGAAAAAACTGGAAAAAAACCAGAGAGGAGATCAAGAAAAACACAAGGACAAATGATTCAAGAAGCACTTGGATTAAATGATGTGGATATAAAGGATATTGAAAAAAAACTGTTCATTGTAAGGTTTATAGATTTTTATGCTGAAGAAACATTACAATTCATCTTTAAAGATAATAATTTAAATCAATATGTTAAGCAAATCACAACCCATATAAATGATATTGGTGTAGGAAGGGAAGAAGATAAATTATTGAAACAAAATTTCGAGTCGAAAGAGATAATAGGCATTTTAAATAAATTAAAAGGTAAAGCTGAGGAATTAGCAATTAGTAAAGGAGTAACCACTTCAGTAGAGAAGCGATTAAGAAAACTAACCTTAATTATAACTTTACCTATGTTTGCATTTATATTTGGTTTGACTATACTTAATCTCTTAAATATTCTTCCTGCTGAATATATTTATTTTCTATTACCAGTTCTATGTGTTTTTTGTATAGTTCCACAACTAATTAGAGGTAAAACTGTAAAGAAATGGTTTTCCTTTAAGGATGAGTATAAACACCAAGTTTATGCTGATAATCGCGAAGATATTATGATTTTGAAAAACTTTGCTGGAGAATTATTAGAAAACATTAGAACTAGACTTATTGAATTAAAAGTTCCACTTCAATTAATTAAATTTGTTTTACATAGTCAAGATTATGAAAATTTGAATTTAGTTAATCAAAAACCCATGAGAGGGACAATGCAATATGTTTATACGTTCGAATATCCCGATGGCGTAGAACCAATTCCAGTACCCCCCCAATTACATCAATATCAACAACCAATTATTCCTGGAAAACGAAAAGCTCAAGAATCTGAGAAAAATTTTATTTTACTTGCAGATATGAAAGGTTCAGATGGAGTTATTACCAATTTTTCTCCAACATTAAAAATTAATCTTGCTGACAAAATAAATGAAATGTTAAATAATTCAGAATTTTCTAAAGCTCCTAAAGATTTTTCTCAAATAATTCCTAATTATTCTGAATTATTACCAATTTATTGTGTATGTGGTGAGATTGCTGAGATTAAGAGTGTTCAAATAAGTAATTGGAAAAACCAATTCAAATTTTATTTATTTGAAGGCAAAAGATGTAAATGCGGAGACAAAATATATGTATTATCATTGATGGATGAAAAAGCAGAAATTCCTGTAGAATTGAGTGACATTTTTTCCAGTTAAATTTTTATTTCTTTTTTATTTTTGAATACCAATCATAAAGTAATCTATAACCTCTAACTGCACGCTCTATTTCATTTTCAAATACTGGAATTCTTAGATCGGCTGCAGCTTTGATAACTCTTTTTGCACCTTCTCTTTCAGCTTGAATTAAAATAGTAATTATAGGTTTATCAGGAAAAGCTTTTTTAATTTTATCAAATATAACGAAATCGAATTCAATTTCAATAAAAAATTCTAAAGCAAGAATTAATCCATCTACAGCATTATCCTGTAAAAGTGTTTTAGAGGATGTATTATAAATTTCACAGATTTTTGTTCCTACAAATCTTTCTGGAGGCCAATAATCAACAGGGTTTCCTAATTTGCAAGTTGAACCTCCAACTTTATCAAGGATAATCTCTTTATGTTCTTGACTTACTCGAGCTAAAGATAATTCTTGTTTTCTCATCTCTTTTACAATCAAATAAATCGCACCGGAACTCGGTCCAATAATTCCTAGATTAGAACCCTTTGGTTCTGGGCACCACAAAAATATTTTTGCAAAATCGAAAAGTTCTATATAATTTAGAACGCTTATTCCACCTGCCTTAATCAGTTTCTTTTCTCTTTCCTCATCTTTTCCTACGTAAAAAAATAAAATAGGTTTCACTAGGGCAATATTTTGAACAGAACTAATAATTTCATCAGTAATCTCCCTTAAGAACATTGAAATTACTTTAGTTGTCTCATCCTCTTTAAAATATTCCAAAACATCAGCATCGTTAATATCAAATCCATATCCTAAATGAATTACCTTCGAGACTGGCAAATCTTGAGATGGCGCCCACCAGCCCATAGCTCCTGCTAATCCTCCTGATTGTGCGATAAAACTAATTCCTTCCTTAACTTTTCGTCGCTTTTGCATAAGATATTGGCGAACTGGTATTATGGATGTTGTAAAATTATTATTAAAATTAATAACTCCAAGCATTGAAGGCCCCATATAAGAAACTCCATACTTTTTACTAATTTTATCTAAGTTATCAATTAAGATAGGATCCTCCGTTTCAATCCTTAATTCTGATTCAATAGCGATATTTTTTACTCCAAATTTCGCTAATTTTTCAAAAATTTTAGTTATCTCCTTCCCAACAACTATAACTGCGAGTTCGGGGATTTCAGGTAATTCATCTAAAGAATGATATGATTTGATCCCCAATATCTCATCTGCATTTGGGTTTAAAATATAAAGCTTCCCACGATAAAATATTTCGAGAAGATTCTTTAAAATAGTAAAACTAAATGTATAAGCCTTCCTTGATACGCCGACTATTAAGATACTCTTCGGGTTAAAAAATGGTTTAAGATTCCTCAAGATTTAGAATTATTTGAAATTGATAATATTTGATATATTGTATATTGCTAATTAATATTAATCTATAATTTAAGATAATTTATTTAAATATTTGAGATAAATTATAAACAAAACTTTCCATAATAAGTTCTTATGAGTGTTATTCTTGGATTAATTTTTGGTGTTATCAACACTTTAGTTTTACATCTAGCTAAAAGCATGGAAAGACATGGTATTGAAATTTTTTCTAGAAAGAAATCTTTCAAAGAAAAAGGAAAAAAACCGTTGATTTATATTATAGGATTTATGTTAAACAACACAATATTTATTTGGCAGATACTAGGAACAACTTTTGCCTCAGCAACCATATTTTCAAGTGTTTTTGGACTAGGTCTAATATTATTAATGATCTATTCACATTATATATTGCATGAGGAAATAGATAACAAAGAGTTAATAGGAGCAGTATTAATAATTATTGGAACAACCTCTGTTGGAATTTTTTATGTAATTGAGCCAGAAATCATAGGAACAGTCAATTATTTAAATTTTTTTATACTTATTATAGTACTTATAGTACTTTTTTCATTTCTAATTGGATTTTCATGGAAAACACGGATCGCTATTGCTTTTATTTTTGGGTCTGTTGCAGGAACATTGGGGGGAACTGATAATGTGTTAAAAAGGATTGGATTAAGTTCTAGCAATTTTTTAGATGCATTAGGAGGAGTCTTTCGGTTAGAGATTGATAGTTTTATTTTTCTTTTTAGTTTCTTAGCTGGAATTATGGCATTGATCCTGACCCAAATTGGATTCGCTAAAGGTGCTAATGCTTCAAAACTAGTACCAATGTATAATTCTTTATATATTGCCGCTCCTGCTGCATTTGAATTAATTATAGTAGAAGGAGCAACATTATCTGTAGGAGTAATAATTTCTATAGTTTTAGTAATTATAGGAGTTTTTATAATGAACTTATTTAAAGAAACTAAGGGGAAGGAAACGTAGATTTAAATATCTTATTATTTATATATCCCCTTGATTGAATCAATTGTTACCAAATTTATAAAAGGCGAATATGCAATTTGGATTGGATTATAGGTCTTTTTAAAGTCTTGATATATATAGGATGTTTATTATTGAGTTTATTTATTATAAGAAATATTGCAAAGAATAATGAATGGGATGCGTCCTATTTGAAAGCTTTCTATGTTGTTGTTGGTTGGGGAATAATCAGCATTTCTTTGGGATCAATATCAAATCTTCTCATAAATGAAATAATTCCATGGAGTGCTATCAATACCTCAGGTATTTTTACTACTTTTCTCTTTATTGCTTACTACTCTATGCAGCTTTTATTCTACCTAATGATAATATTTGTTGCGTCATTAGTAGTAAGAAAAATATATGGAGGTGAATTTCGAGAATCATTTAAAATGTTAATATTATTCCTAATTGATCAAGCAATCCTCACATTTCTATTTTTGCCAATTCTCCCAATTCTTTCAATATAGTCAATATAGCAAGAATTTTTATTATTAAGAAAGTTAAGCGTTTGTTTTATAGCTAATTATTTTTCATGCAATAAGTATGAAAACAATAAAATTACATAAAATTTACGTTGTAACAAATTCTATTTCATAGAGAGGTATTTCTCTTCTCTTTTTAGCATCGTATAAGGGTAAACCTGATCGTTTTAACAGTTCAGGTGACTTATATTTTAATACTACAATTTGACAATTACCTGTAATTTTCATACTCGCTACACGCAGGCGATCTCTAACTAATGATAAATTCCTAATATGTGTACCTATATCAACAATTATTTGTCCTGCTCTTACTCTGGCACAAACTCCTGTAGATCTACCGAATGAATTTCTCATTCCAGATTGTACTCTATCTGCTCCTGCAAACGCTAACATTCTGTTCTCTCTATATTTTTGAAATGGCTTCGGTCTTACTCGAAGTCGATAATTTTGTCGACCAAGCTTTTTTTGAAGAACACCATTTATTGTAATCCTAATTGCTTCAAGAGTATTTGAAGATATTTGGATTTGATTGTTTATCTTTAAACCAACTACTAGATCCCAATCTTCCCATGAAATGTTTTTGTTACCGCCCCAATATCTCACAATCTTACTTTGGGTACCCCCTCTAGCGTATTCACGCCTTCGATTTGCAGATCTTTTGTATTGAAAAGGTCTTCTTGACCATTTAGAATAACAATGCCACGGACGTTTATGAGCCATTGAATCACCTATTAAATATCTATATATGCTACCTATTCTATGATTAAGAAAGTTTAAATGAAGCTATCATTAATCTTAGAATACGATTAATTTATGATTTTTTAAAATTTCTAATTTCTAATAAGTTTTACCATATATTAGAGTTTTTGGATAAAAATAGTTAAGTCCTATTTTTGACCTCTAAAGAGAATTAAAAAAAATTTTTAAAAAGTTAGATTATTTTTTCGAAAATTCATCTGGATTTCCTCCAGACTCGAGGAATTCTGCGTACTTTTTCAAGCTTTTTAAAAGCATTTCACCAGCGATTCCTAATATAGGTTCTTGTTTCTCGTCATCAAATTCAGTCCAGATTGTGGCTTCAACAATATCTCCTTTTGGTTTTAAAATATATCCTATTTTTGTCATAGGACTTCCTTCTTGAGAAGCTGTAAGCCTTTCAGGAGCGACAGTCTCTATACGAGTAGAAGTAATATCACCAACATTGGTCTTAAAAAAGTAATTACCTTCTCCCAGTTTCTTAACTTCATTGACAACAATATTCCACTTAGGATAATTATCGTCGTCATCAATAATTTTCCATATTATTTCCTGATTAGCATTAATATCCAAATTTCTTTCTAAGTTAGCCATTAGTTAAACCCTCATTGATTTAAATTTATTTTTATATAAAATAAGATTGTTTAAAGGTATTATTAAAGTATGGTTTTTTAACTTTTATTTTCAATAACACTCAATGTTAAATAAGCTCAAATTTTTAATTTCATAGGGAAAATAAAATTGGCAAATCAATAAAAAAGTCGTTTACTAAATTAATTAAGGCATTATGACCAAGATAGATAATATTGCAGCTTTAAAGCAAAAAACTGAGTTACTGTGTAAGGGATTATATTTAGATAACGAGTTAATAAACACATATAAGACGCAGGGTATTGAAATCGATTTTGGACGAAAAGGTGGTGCTGGACCTCTCGGGGGCAGATATTTTATCTTAGAAAATGATAAAACGTTGGTTAATGTTGCCTTATGGAATAATCAAGAAAAAACAAACTTGGTATTGGGACAAAAGAAAGGAGAATATTTTGAGGTTTATGATATTAGAAATAAAAATACTTTTGGGAAAGTTAGACTTGTTAGAAATCCAAAGTTTTATGAATTGGAAACTTCTGATGGAATCAAAATGAATAAAATTGCATTGGTGCATGGGATTGATTGTTTAGCAAGCACAATTTATCAAAAATGCATTTATTGGGCATGTGGTGAAGCTTGTGCATTTTGTGGAATTGAATTAAGTCTAAAGTACGATACAACAATAGAAGAAAAAAATGCCCAACAAATGTCAGAGGTTATAACGGCGGCTAAAAAAGAAGGTCGATGTACCCATATGACTTTAACTAGCGGGACAGATGAGAGCGAAGATAAAGGGGCAATACGTTATATCGAATTATTAGAAAGTGTTAAAAAGAATCATCCAGACATCCCAATACATGTTCAAATAGAAGCTTTGGAGGACTTAAACTATATTAACAAATTAAAAGAAGCAGGGGCGGATACAATAGGAATTCATATTGAAATCTTGGATGATGTGTTACGAAAAGAAATAACACCAGGTAAAGCGAGTCTTTCTTATAATTTATATGAGAAAAATTGGAAGCACGCTTTAAACATTTTTGGTGAAAATCAGGTGAGTAGTTATATATTAACTGGTTTTGGGGAATCTATATCAGATTTTATTAATGATGTTGAAAAAATAATTTCAATTGGTGTAATTCCTTATGTCACGCCTGTGAGATCCATTCCAGGTAAAAAAGATTTACCTATCACTAATACAAGTGATTTATTAAAAATTTATAAAAAATGTGGAGTATTAATGAGGGAATATGGTGTAAATCCTTTAGAAAACAAAGCTGGATGTGTCAAATGTGGTGGTTGTTCAGCAATTAATGAAGCGTATCTTATATAAAATCGATAAAAGCAACAATAACGTAAAATTTTAAATAATTTAAAAGAAAAATGTTATTTTTTTATTTAATCCCTAATCTGTGATCCACATTCACCACAATAGTGACCACTTTCTTCTACTTTAGCACCACACATAGGACAAAATTTAATAGCTTCATTTGTTTCCAATTCCATAACCGGAACATATTGCTGTTCTGGTGAAGATTTCTGATTGGATTCCTGAATAGGGATAGGTTCAATTGAGGCTTGTAATCCTAATTTAGTGAATTCCGCTAACCTAAAATAACCCATGATTTGATATATCCATCCTATTATTATTGGAATAATTAAAAAACCAATTGCCCATAAAAAAGCCCCTGTATGTAATTTTTCTACAGCCTCAATACCACTCTCTAATTTTTTAGTAAAGAATGATTGTTTATTTGATGTAAGAAACTTTTTAAATTCAGTCCAAGCACCTGCTTCAATACTACTTCCAATTATCATACTGATAAATCCAATAATAAATAATACTATTATTGGGGCATATCTCCAAAGTGGACCAAAAATATAATAAGGAAAATATGGTAAAGAGATGTTGAATACAAGAACAGCCACTAATAAAGCAGAAGCAATATTTAGAATAATTGAGCCACCTAATTTTATTATACTTGCAGCTAAATACTTGGAGCGAAACATTTCGAGAGAAGGATCTTTCAAGTGATGGAGTATTGTGTTCATTTCATTAATAATCACAATGCTCAAGATAAATTGAATTCCATGCATTAAGAAAGCTAAATAAGGAATGAATATTAGGATTAAACAGACACCAATATTCCCTAATGATTTTCCAAATCTTAACCAATTTGATTCTAAATTAGATGTCGACAAATCTACACTCACATTTTAGACTGTATTATTTAAGATTATAAGATTACATAATTATTTATATAAATAGGAGTCCAATTTTCAAGGATTCTATTTATTTTAAAAAATTGATGTAATTCTCTTAGAGAATCCTTAAAATTTATATAATGATGTATTGGATAAAAAAATTCAATAAATTTAAAACGTTTTAAACTCTAATAGAAATTACATTTTCAATATATTGAACTAAAAAAACTTTATTAACTTAGGTTATCAAATGACAGAAATAATATTTACTTTAATATTTCCACTGGTTTTGTTAGCCATTTTTATTATCATTTTAATCAGTAGTATTCCTAACAGAAGCTCAAAACAAGAGTTTATGAGTTGCGATGAATTTATAAAAGATTGGCTTAAAGATCATGGACAAGCACATAAATTAGATAAACAGTTTGCTCAGATGAAAAAGGATCCATCCGGATTATTATATATGCCAATGACCTATGGAGGAGCTAAATTCTTTATTAGATTGGGATTAACTCCAAATAAAGTATCAATAATGAATTTAATTCTTTCCTTCTTTATATTCTGGGGTGTAATAACAGCTGGTGCAGGACATACTTTAGATATTATCTCTCAACAACCGTTATATGGTTCTTGGTTTTTTGCTTTAGCATTACTTGTTTTATTCACAGGAATAGTTGATGGTATTGATGGTGCCATCGCAAGACTATTAAATATTAAATCAAAAACGGGAGCTTGGCTTGACAATGTAATAGATAGAGTAAGTGATATTTTAATGCTAGTTTGTTTTGTTCCCACAAGTTTTTTAGTTTTTCCTTCGCTTGGACTTGATTTTACCTGGATAGTTTGGACAAACATATTCTTAATTTTTATATATGAATATATGAGAGCTAGACATGAAGGTCTAGGATTACATGAAACTAAACCATTCATAGGAGAGAGAATATCAAGAGTCCTAATTCTTGCAACATTTTTCGTGATGTATGGAGTTTCAAGTCTAACAGTATTTTTAACAAGTCTAATAAATCCTTCTGCTACATCAATTTGGAATGCATCACATTCTTGGATAGTGACATGGACTATGTTAATCTGTCAAATCAGTTTCTTTGTTATAATGGGTCTCTCAATAATTCTTTTTGCTAATTATGTCTGGAAAAATCTAAAAAAAATTGAGAGCGTTGAACAATAAGATAATCTAAAAGGAGATTAGAAAAATGAAAATATACAGATATTTATTATATGGATCTTTTTGGACAGTAATTTTTGTTCTAATACATATGTACTTTCCTAGTTCATGGTCTTCAGTCGTAAAGGAATCAATTGATACATTTTTGACTGATCCTTTAACCTATTGGTGGTTTGTTTTTCCGTTAATAGGTTTACTTATGTTATTAGGCTTTTCGCTTTATTACGGAATACATTTCCTTGCTTCATTTGGGAGTGGTTACAATCCAAAGGGTGAATTTGATGAAAATATTAGTATTTTAATTGCATCTAAAAATGAAAAGATCTTGTTAGAAAGAACCTTGAATTCTATTGTTAATTCTGATTATCCTAAAAATAAGATCCAAATAATAGTTATAACTAGTGGTTCAACTGATGATACTACAGATTTTTCAAATAATTTCGCGAGGGAACACAACGATATTGAAATAAAAGTGTTATCAAAAGATTTGCATAAAAAGGGAAAACCGGCAGCGCTTAATTACGGTTTGGAACATGTCAATTATGATATTATTGTTCTTTACGATTCTGGTTGTATTTTGGAAAAGGATACTTTAACGAATTTGATAGCTCCATTCAATCAACAGAAAGTTGATGCCGTTATTGGTCCGGTTTTGGTAAAAAATTGGAATGATAATAAGCTAACAAAGGGTATATTCTTAGATTATGGAATTGTTTCTGGTGGAGGGCTTCTATTTGAAGTAAAAAATAGATTAGGATCTTCTGCATATTCGTTTGGACGAAATTTTGCAGTAAGAACTAAATATCTTCGTAAATATGGTGGTTTTAATGAAGATTCTATGACAGAAGATCTTTATCTTTCTGTACTTCTAAATTTAGATAATGTATCAATACGATTTTCACCAAAAGCTAGAATATATGAATATGTTCCTAACAAATGGGAAATTTTGGTAAAACAACGGACTCGTTGGCTTGCAGGATTTATAGGTGATATGCCACAGTTAATGACAATGAAGAGTGAATATAAAGATGGTAAAAAATTAATAATTGCGAGAAATATGACAATGATGGTATTAGCAAATATGGATACGTGGATTCCGATCGAAATTGGATTTGCTATCTTCCAATTTTTCATTGGAGAGTATTATTTACTTATTTGGACATTATCCTGTTTAATTTTTCAATTTGGATTTATAATTAATGTTATAAGAAAATACTGTGATAAGCATTATAGTCTTTTATTATTTTTTCCAATAAGTGGGTTTATCCATCTTTATATGTTTTTACGACAATTTAAACTTCCTAAAGAAATAAGTTGGGAAAAAACCCCAATGTTATTAGAACGTGAAGAAGCAGAAATATTAGCATTATCAAACATCTAATCTTTTTTTATATTATTTTTATATATATTAAATAATTTATATAACTCAAATAGAAGCTAATTTTAATGAAAAAATATTAATTATACATATTAACAGAAATTCACTTAATATGAGATTTTAAATTATGTACTGTAAAAACTGTGGGGCAGAATTAGAATTAGAAAATCAAAGATATTGTCAGAATTGTGGAAGCGAGATACAATATAGTACTAGCTCTTCTCAAACATCCTCTATTCGAGATCCATATAAACCAATGTCAGTTTCTCCCCCTCAATATGAGATTTTAGAAACAAAAAAGCCTAAAAAAGATAAACCGGGTTCCTATACGAAAGCTTGCTTAGGATTCGGAGTAGTTGGGTTGGTTATAGCAATAATTTCGTTTAATATAGGTTCGACTATTATAATGGACCCTTATTTCTATTATTACAGCTTTCGAAGATTATTTATTGGTCTTATTGTGGCACACATAATTGGTTTAATATTTGGAATTATCTCAAGAATAAACTATGGAAAAGCTGAGGAGCGTGAACCAGAGAGTTCTATTTTGAGAGCAGGAAATATTACTAGTATTTTAGGTTTGATTTTTAATTCAATACTATTGTTAATAGCAACAGTATTAGCGTTGTAAGATGAAAATTTAAAGAGAAGTAAATGAAGAAAATTCTGACAACAAAAAAAATAAAATTAAGATTATTTCCTTTTTTTTATTTTCTCCCAGATAAATCCATGGCCATCAAAAAGAATAAAAATCGCTATAACACTGATGATTAAGCAAAAAACCAGAAGATCTAAATTCGTTGGAATATGCCCAAAAAGTGCCTCTAGATTGATAACGAAATTACTCATCCAAGGCCACACTCCAGGAAGAGGCTGTCCATTTAAAAGAAAATAGAAAAAATCTTCAAGAGTACTAAACTGTAATAGCGTTCCAGCAATGAAGATATTCCAACTTTGCCTTTTTGTTCCTCCACCCAATTTCCAACCAATAGCAACAATAAGATAAAAAAAAGTCATTAAAAGTCCCCAAAAAGATAAATAATACATAGTTTTATCAGATGACCCTTCTAAGATCATTTCTTGAGCCCATATACCATCGATTGTTAAATTAACAAGAATTCCAATTGGTATGATAATAAGCGCAAATAAAATGACTAAAATTAAAATCCGAGAGTTAAAGTTTTTTGGCTGAATAATAAAAGCAGGAATTAATCCAAATAATATCAATTGAATATATAGAAAAAAACCTTGAGAAATCCCAATCACTACATAAAATATAATAGGTATTCCATTAGCAATCAAAAAAAGTAAAATTGCAATTATTAACCATTTTTTGTCAGAATCTCCTCGTTTAGTTTCTTTATTACCTGCAATGTAAATAAATCCAATAGGTATGACGATCCCTAAGCATAATAAAATAATTAGCCATAAGAGTCGTGTAAAGAGCCCTACTTCATAATTTTCTGCAGCCCAATCCACTTCAGCTGTAATCATTATTACAACAATAAATACAACTAGAATAATTAAATTTTTTTTCCATGAACTTAAATTATTCTCAGACATCAAAATTTCACTTTATATATCATTTTTAATATTGACTTTAGTTTTAGAATAAATTTTGTGATGTTTAAATATTATCTGCCAATTTTAATAAATATTGAATAAAATTTATCATGGTTTTGCTTAAAATTAAGTTAAGGGGAGAATTCTTAGCTAAAATATTAATACTTCCATATCTTGAGATGATTTATCATCATTCACATAAAGACAAGTAAAAAGTTCAATGAATCGTACAAAATGCAAATAACAGGATTTGCAGGATACTTTATAACCAAATTCTTTAATTCATTCAAAAAAATTTCCTTTTTACTTGATAAAATTGAAACGGCATTCTTAGAGAATGAATTGAAAGGTTTTGGGGTTGATAAACCGATTTACATCACAGGTCTTGCACGCGCAGGTACAACTATAATCTTAGAAATGTTAGAAAAACATCCTGACTTAGCAACACATAGATATAAAAATGTAATTATGCCATTTTTGCCTAAATGGTTTAGTCAAATTTCAGATCGGTTCAGATTTTATTCTCAACCATTTGAACGACTTCATAGAGACGGAATAATGGTAAATAGTGAGAGCCCTGAAGCCGTTGAAGAAGTCTTTTGGCAGATATTTTTTAAAGATCTTCATAATGAAGAATTTTCAAATATTATTAGTGAAGATAAATCAAATTCTAAATTTGAGAAGTTTTATATCAATCATATAAAAAAACTTCTTTGGTATCAAGGTTGTTCCAGATATTTAACTAAAAATAACTATATTTTAACAAGATTTGGATATCTATTAAAAATTATTCCAGACGCTAAAATATTGTTAATTATTCGTAATCCTATGGAACATATTGCCTCCCTTATTAAACAAACTATACTTTTTAAAAAATTAGAGGAAAATAATCCACACCTACCAGATTGGTTAAAGATAGTTGGTCATAACGAGTTTGGTCGGAATCAAAAGTGTATTAATGTCAAAAATACTGAAGAGATACGTAAGATTAGAGAAATGTGGAAAAGTAAAGAATCTTTTGTAAAGGGATGGGCTTATTATTGGCGTTCTATTTATCACTTCATTGCTAATCAACTTGACATAAATGATCTGCTTAAAAAAGCAATACTTATTATAAAATATGAAGATTTATGCGAGAATCCTTCCAATACGATTGACAAAATACTTAAACATGCAGAATTACCTTTAGAACCTTTCAAGAAAGTTAAAGAAGTGTATATTAAAAAATTGCACAAACCCAGTTATTATAATCCCAATTTTTCTGAACAAGAAATTCAAGAAATTAAAACAATTACTAAAGAAACAGCTGCTAAATTTGGATACTAAATTAAATTATATATACTCGTTTTGGATTTTGAAGAAATTTCTTTTTAGTTATATAGATTAAAGAATAATTTATAATTGCAAAAATTATGGTGAATTTATAAATTCTAAATAAAATATCTAATCTTCTTAGTTGCCTTAATATGAGAAAAAACATCACTAAAGATGAAAACAAATTCAATGAAATGTTTAATATAAGGTTTAAAATTGTAAAACTAATTAGAATTGAAGCTAAAAGGAATATAAAGGGAAGAGATATCAATTGTAAATAATTTAATATTGAACTTTTACTCAAAACTCTATCTGTTTTAAAAGGAAAGCTCATATTATAAATAAAGCCAATTTTTGTATAAGATTTCCCATATTGTAGATATTTCTTAATAGTTTGAATAGGGTTTCTGTTATCGTAATGAATAACTGTTCCTTTAGGTGAATAAATCAATTTAAATCCCTTTTTTATTAACCTCCATGAAAATTCTAAGTCTTCAATCCTGAAATTCTGAAAACCTCCTGAGGACTTCCATGTTTTCTTGTAAAATAGCATATTACTCGTGTTAAGAAAGTTCAGAGGAGAATCTCGAGTTATTACCATTTCCTTATTATAATTAAACGGATTTAATTTCTTTTCAGAATTGTTACAAAAAATAACTTTTCCTCCAACTACATCATATCGATTTAAATAAGGAACTAAATCCTTTAGCCAACTTCTAGAAACAATGCAATCAGAATCAGTTATAGCAATAATATTATATTTTGCGTTTCTAATGCCAATATTTCTTGCTTCGGCGGATCCTACAGATTTCAATAATCTAATAGTTTTAACTGGATAATTATCTAATAGATTTTTAGTATTATCTTTAGAAAAATCATCGACAATTATAATTTCATATTCAGGATAATCTAATTTTGATAAGTTCTTAATGAGATTGAGTAAAAGATTACTTCTGTTTTTTATTGGTACTACAATTGATACTGGATTTAAAGTTGAAATGGTCACTATTTTTAATACCAAAATTAAATATTAAATAAATATTTAAAATGTTTTTGTTTAATATAAATCTTTTAAATTGGAAATGAGTAATGTAAAAAGCACAATATTAAAAAATCTAGGACTTAGTTATTTAAAAAGAATACTAAAAGTAATTGATGGTCCTACTTTTGTAAGTATTTTTTTCACAAGAAACTGTAATTATAACTGTTCTTATTGTGCTACTTCAAAGGGTGCTCAACAAGCGGATATTGGCATTAACCAATGGAAAAACATAGTAACTCAGATTTATAATCAAGGTTGTCGATTTATCACAATATATGGAGGTGAACCAACTCTACGATCAGATTTAGGAGAATTATTAAAACATTGTATAAACTTAGGGATTTTTACTCATTTGGTAACAAATGGATCTTTATTGAACAGGGAGATATTAGAAGAATATGCCTTGTATGGATACTTACTTTTAGGGTTAAGTATTGATAGCCTGAACGATACTTTTTATAGTCTAAAAAAATACAATCCTGATCTAATTAATTTATTGTGTGAGATACGAGAGAAATATCCTGAAAATATAGATTATAGCGTACATATTATCAATACAAGAGAAAATGTTAAAGATCTCATTCCGTTAATAAAAGAAATTAGTAAAAAACTGGAATGTCGATTTTCTATAGATCCTGTACATTCTGCTATGAGAAAAGAGGAAGAATTTTGTTATAGGAGTTATTGTCCAGACTTACTTTTGCATAAGAAAACAATGAATTGGCTAGTAAGAGTAATTATAAATCTGAAAAAGCAAGGAATCCAATTCATGTCTCCTAACATTTACTATTATTACATGAATAAATGGTATAATAAGAAATATTTCTGGAAATGTGATGCTGGTGATTTTTATTATTCAGTTGATAATGATGGAACTGTTATGTTATGTGAAGATGTTAAAACAAATATTAAATTTGATGATTTTATCAAGCTCTCACATGGAAAAAGAGTAAAAAAAATTCAAGAGTATAAATTTGATTACTGTGATTGTTTTAAACCATGTTATTGGAACCCTACAAATTTTATAAGAAATCCTATTAAAAACTTTATTTTTAAATATAAAATCAAATAGAACCAACCTGCCTCGATAATGCCTTATATTAAAGTTAATGATTTAAAAATTTTTTATTATGATAACAACCGAGAAGGAACTCCTTTACTTTTTATTCATGGATGGTTAGGTAGTTCTATTGAATGGCGTTATCAGCTTTTTTATTTTGACTCCAAAAAACACATCCTTTTATTAGATTTACCTGGATTTGGAAAATCAGATAAACCAAAAATAGATTATTCTGTAGATTTTTTTTCTGAGAAAATCATTAGTGTTCTCAAATTACTTAAATATAATTATATTTATATCATAGGTCATTCTTTCGGTGGTTTAATTGCTCTAAACATCGCATATCAATACCCTAATCTTATAAAAAAATTGGTTTTAATTAGTACTCCAATTCCTAATCCTCGTTCTATTAGGGAGAAGTTAAAGGTATTACTGGTAAATAAGTTTTTTGGAGTGAAATATCACGTTTTCTTGAAAAATGTTGTCAAGAGAATTATTGATAGGAATGAAGAAAGTAGAGAATTCAAAAAACTTTATAATTATGCTAATCAAATCCCTAAATCAATTGTCTTAAGCAGTTTTAAAAACATGATACATATTTTAGGACAAAATAATTTCTTAAATAAGATCTCTCAACCTAAACTTTTGATTTATGGAACTGAAGATAATATTATATCAAATTCAATAATACCTAATCTTAGTGAATCACACCCATTTGAAAAAGTAAAAGTCGTTACAAATGGTTCACATAGAGTTATGTTCGATAACTACGAGGAGATTAATGAAATTATTGAAGAATTCATATCTGATTAGTTTTATATTCTTTGTTCACCATTTGCTTTTCTTGTTCAGTTAATCCGCGAAGAACTTTAGCAGGAGAACCAAAAGCTATAGAAAAAGGAGGAATATCTTCACTAATTAATGAATTTGCTCCAATTATTGAACCTTCTCCAATTGTAACCCCTGGCATCACGACCGAATAAGCTCCAATTCTAGCATTTTTACATATTTTTATAGGTCCAAAACTAAAACTTCCATGTTGGATATTCATTGCGTTATGAGTAAGTAGTTTAACACCTATACCACATCCACTTCCTTCTTCAAATTCAATTAACTCTGGTAAAAGAGGATCAGGTATTGCTTTTTGGGAAATATGACAATTTTGACTAATTTTCATGCCTGTAAATCGGAACAATAAATTTCTCGCTCGTGGCCACCCTGTTAAATATGTAATAATTAACGAAATCAAATGATTAAATGCGCCTCTCACAAACCATGATACTGAAAACCCCCTTGATTGAAGATATTGAGCTATTATTAACATAGGAACAGGAGTGAATATATGTTCTTCAGTTTCGATATTTATGTAAGTCATCTTGCCTTTTTCTTCAATAGTAAATTTCGGTCGATTATGTTTCCAAATTTTCCTTGCTTTTACCAGATCCTTGAAGAAAATTAAAAAGTCTGCATTTACGAGGAATAAAAATAGACTTAAAGCAAAATTTATTGGTAAGAAAAGAATGAGTAAGGTTAACCTAGTGCTTAAAGTTAAATCCTGAAGAAATAAAACGCTAACATAGGTATAATGAATTGCGATGAAAGTCACTAAAACAAATCCCAATAAACTAAAAACATAAATGATTGATCCTGTCATATGTTTTACTTTTGCTAAATTATAACCAAAAACATAAATTACTAACATGAAAGTATAACAGATAAAAATTAGGCTATATACAATTAGATTATATTTAAAAAAGAAATTTATTAACCAAGGTCTTAAAACACTGTATAAATAATCAATCCAAGTTATTGAGAAAAAGATATGATTAATTATGAAAAGAACTATTAATATTGAACTTAACAGTAAGAAAATAAAAGAAAAAATGAACCCTTTTGTCAAAAATTTTGCTTTTTTTGAATCTTTAGACATTTTACTAATTCAAAATCAATTAATATTTTAGTACATTTAAAATTTTTATAGATTAATAAGAAATCATTAGGCAATAATTAATACATTTTTAATTCTGAACCAAATTTTTAAGAAAAGAATGAAAGATAAAAATAAAATATCTGTTGTCATCGCAACATATAATGAAGAATTAAGTGTCGAAAAAACCTTGTTGTCTATTAAAAACCAGAATTGTAATATTCCATTTGAAATCATTGTTGTTGATGGTCAAAGTTCGGATAAAACTGTTTCTATTTCAAAAAAGTATGCAAAAACGTATATTTCACCTAAAAAAGGTAAAGCTCACCAATTAAATTATATAATATCTAAAACATCTGGTGATTTACTGGTTTTTTTGGATGCAGATACATTAATAGAGTCTAGTTTCTTGCAGGATATCTACAGAATTTTTGAAAGGCATAAAAATTTATTAGCATGTAGTGCCAGAGTGAAATATTACAATGGAAATGCTATTTCTTTTAAAATTGGGTCTAAAAATTTTAAAATTACATCATTTTTCTTTCTGAATATAGCAATGCATATGTATTATTTATTTAAAACATTACTTGGGTTTCCGGAATTAATAGGATGTAATATTATTGTAAGAAGAGAGATTCTTCTTAAGGTTGGAGGATTTAAACAATTACCAAATAATTTGGAAGGTATTGATAAGGTTTTTTCCGACTCACTAATCTATTTGAAAAGAAAGATTAAAATGGGGAGGATAAGGACCTTAAACTTTATAAGTGTTCTTACAAGTGGGAGAACATTAAGTACTCGTCGTAGTTTAAGACGTATAAAGGATTATCGTTCTAATAAGGAAATTTATTATAATTTAGCAAGAAATAATAACTGGAATAAATGAGAGCAGATCTTATTCTAAGAACTATATAATAATTCCTTGATTTCATGATACCTTTTGCTTGAGTTTAATTTTTTCCATTTTTCTATTAATGGAAGCATATTCATTGACAAGGAAATTGCTTGCCCCATTTCAAGGTACTTATATAACCCTAAACGTCCAATAGGGATAATTTTATCAGATTTACAAGCTTCGATAAGATATTTGTTAAACAAATTGATATTTTGTTGAGTATAGATAGGATATAATGGTGCACTGGAATTATTATAAGGCATAGGTTCTTGGTATTGAATCCATGTATTTTTTGTTTTTTGCTGATACATAACCTTAAAATTTACTTTTCGAATATACTTATGATGTTGTGGAAGATTAATTGAACCATATTCTTCATTTTCCCAGTTCTCATTCATTTTATATTCAAATCGTAGGGATCTAAAATTTAATTTCCCGTACTGGAAATTAAGAAGCTCATCAATTCGTCCAGAAAACAAAACGAGATCAAATTCTCTTAAATTGAATTTAGATGTATTTAATTCAAGAGGGATATCTTTAATCATATTATTAAGAAACTTAGTATATCCCTTAACAGGTAATCCTTGAAAGTTATCTTTAAATATATGAGTTTCAGTTTCATTTAGTTCAATTCGGTTTCTAATATATTCAGTTGATAATTCTCTTGGCTCTAAGCCCCACATCCTCTTGGAATAATTATAAATAAATAGCTTATATAATGATTTTCCAAACCTAGAGATTGCGTAAGTTTCAAAATTAGTTAAATCAGGGATTTTAGGTCTTTCTTCAATTTCCTTTAGAATTAGTTTATTGCTATTCATTTTAAGGATAGTGTTTTTACTAAGAGGGAAATGTCTTAAAACCCCGTTTATAATAATTCCCTTATTATGTTTGTAAGAATTAAATTCTGAAAATCTTAAGACAAATTTTTTTACTTTATTATAATTTGTATGAAAAGCATGTCCTCCATACGGTTCATAAAGAATTCCATTAGGACTTGTTTTGGTATAACATAATCCTCCAATATGATCTTGCTTTTCATTTATTGAAACTTTATAACCTTTATCATTTAATAGTGTAGCAAAAGTACATCCAGTAAGCCCTGCACCGATTATTAAAATTCGCAAGCTTGTATTTTAAATTATTCTTTTATCTTTATAAGTTGAAAGGATCCATACTAAATAAAGAGCTACATCCTTTACCAATCGATGGGGTTAAACGCCCAATAACTCTAAAAATTGCTCCTTTACGCCCACATTCAGGACAATTATGCCAATTTTCAACTTGAACAATATCATCTAAGAGTACAGCTAATCCAGCATAACTCTCTACACCATAAGGAGTTATTAATTCTAGAAGCCCAGGTTCTCCAGTTTTTTTAATAGGTTCTAAATTATCAATATCACGCACAATAATTCTTCCATTATCTTTATTTACATGCAGTACAAAATCGTTATATTTTTTTGACCAATGACCACCACATGCAAGCGGACTTTCTGTGGCAGCAAAGTTGTCGCAAAATTTATCTTCAGTTATATTAAACATATTACACATTTGTTCTATAAATTCACTTTTTTTTATTGAATAATCTAGTTTCATTCGACCCTTAATGCCGTCCCAGCCACCACCTCCCGTAATAATATGAAAATTCTCACTCAAATCAAAAGTTCGTCTCTCTTTTTCATAGTAATCCTTTAAAACCTTATGCATCCAAATAGGAGAATTAGCCATTATAGTAGGGATCTTTTCTTTCTCAATACGATTAAGTTCTGATTTTAATAATTTACCATTTATTCCAATTACTGCTCGAATCTTAAAAGTGCTTATTACCTTCCATATACTCTTTCCCTTAAAAAATTGAAGCAAATAATTAATATTCTTTCCTTCCCAAATGTCTACAATACTCTTATATAAAAGAAAAGCGTCTTTATCATGGAATGTGTGCTTTATTTTTTCAATAAATTTCATTTGAGGTGCAAATAGTATGAGATTATTCACATGATCTTTAACTGAAAATGAATTAAAGATACGATTGTAATTTGATTTAAGAACTTCGATATCTTTTTCCAGTCTTCCTATGATACTCGGATCTCCCGTTGTGGAGGAGGATTCCATCCAATAATCCAATTTTTGAAATGTATCCCCTCTTAATAAATAGTGGAATAAATTTTTTGATAATTTAAAAACTTCCCAGTGTAAATAAGGAATTTCTCCCAAATTTGATTCTTTAATAGTTTTATCTATAGGATAATCAAATTTTTCACACTGTTTCTTATAAAATTCGCAGTCATTAGCTGTATCAATAACAATACGGGTTAAATCTTCATAAAATTTATTAGAATCCATGGTCATTTCTTTCTTGAAAGATAATAGTTAAATTCAATCTATAATAATTTTATCGAAATAATAATAATGTTAGTAAATTGAAAACTTAAGTACTTCTACCATAAATTATAATTATTAGATAGTTTAAAATTATTATTTTTATAATAAATATTGAGTTAACAAGATTAAAGACAGTTTTTTTAATCGTATGAAAATTGCACTAACTTTTGATGTTGAACGAGATATACCACATTTTTTAGATTCTTATTCAGGTGTTGAAATTGGATTACCAAAAATATTGAATTTGTTAGATGATTTTAAAATTAAAGCTACGTTTTTTTGTACTGGAAATGTTGTCCAAAATTTTCCCGAATCTATTAAACTACTAAATGCTAAAGGACATGAGATTTCTTGTCATAGCTTAAACCATGAGCGTTTGAATTTGCTTGATTTTAAGACATGCGAAGAGGTTATACATAAAAATAAAGATCTCATTGAGAATTTAATTGAACCTTTAGAAGTCATAGGTTTTCGAGCACCATATCTGAATCCCCCTATATTTATTTTCAAAATTTTAACCAAATTAGGATTCAAATATGATTCTTCAATAGCATCTATAAAAAATTATAAAAAATTTCAAAATAACAATGCCAAAATTCAAGAATTTCATCCAACTAATTATTACCCATATTTTAGGATATCAATGAATAAGAAGTCTATTAAAAAAAAGATTGTTAAGCGTGAATTGATAATACCCTATTTTCATGTCTGGGAAGCAATAGATATGAAGAACCTAATTTTGAATCTAAAGGGAAGGCTTACTCTGTTTAAAAGTATTTTATTTAGACCAGATCGTTGGTTTAACACGGGTAATTCATTTATTACTAAACTGGAAAGTTTCATTGAAATTGCTTATTCTGAAGACATTTCTTTCAATACACTAAATCAGTTAATAAAAGAGAAATGAGAAAAATAGAGCTAATTTTCTTGTAATAAATCTATTTTAACTTTCATTTTTATAATATTGACAAAAAAGATTAGAAAATCTTTCATAATGCTAATAAATTTTCTTGAGTTTACAATAAATTTAATTCCCTTTTGCTTATACAGTTTTATTAGGGTATCTTTCCAACCTCTTTTGAAATAACTTTGAAAATATGCTTTCAATAAGAGTAATTCTAACTTTCTTCTTGATAATTTATGTAATCTATTTACGGCTGTCATAAAATCATACTTATCCCATTTATATGGCATTAAGTATTTATTTTCGATTAAAACTTCTCTGAATTTTGTTCCAGGTAGAGGTGTCATAATGGAATACAATGGAAAATCAATCTTGAGTTTTTTAACAATTTTAATCATTAATTCGATATCTCTTTCCTCCTCATCAAGCTTCGAGCCAAT
>JBHLNK010000129.1:0-6904 GCA_048941625.1 Promethearchaeota archaeon
TTAGTTATTCAAAACTCGTTTGGGAGTCTTAGCATTCAATGTGATTTAGATATAAAAAGATGAGTATTTTATTTAAAAAAATTAGTTGAATGTAGTATCTATTTATACTAATACTTTTTCAATTATATTAGGACTTTTATATAATAGAAATGAATTATAAAGGGTTTGATGCAGACATCTAAAAAAGAGAAGCAAAAACCTCGATTACAGGTGGCATTGGACTTTGAGGCTTTGGATGAAGCTTTGGCGATATCGAGGGAAGTAGCTCCTTTTATAGATATATTGGAAGCCGGAACGCCTTTAATAAAGTCAGAAGGTGTACGCGTTATTCAAATGTTAAAAGATGCACACCCAGATAAGTTGGTCTGTGCAGATTTAAAAACGGCAGATGCAGGTTACCTTGAGGTAAAGATGGCAGCTAAAGCGAAAGCGGATATTGTTACCATTTTAGCCGATGCTTATGATGTTACAATTATAGAGGCATTACGTGCTGCGAATGATTTTAAGGTTGAAATTATGGCGGATCTTATCACATGTCGATCACAAGTTATTAGATTAGCAGCTCTTATAGACCTTCACTATGAAAAAACAAAATTAAATTATGCTCTAGTACACAGTGGTTTAGATCGCCAAGCATCACGACGAACACCTTTTTTAGAATTAGAATCTGTAGTCCGATTAAGAGAACGTCCAAAATTAGCGATAGCTGGTGGCATTCGAGTAAGTGACATCCCAAAGCTATTGGATTATCCACTAGATATTATTATTATAGGAGGAGGGATTACCCGTATGAAAAATCCGCGTAACGCAGCAGAGAAGATACGAAAAGCCATTGATAAGTATTCGGGTTGAGTTAAACTATCTTATCATATCATTTCAAAAATTGATTCCCTTAATAAGCCATATGAACATATTTTCTAACTTATAAAGTAATGATTTATTTTTTTATAATTAGGGATGGAAGATAACAGAATTTGATTTTAGAAATGGTTTTCAAATTAAATATTCAAATAAAAAAACAAACGAAATAAACTAAAAAAAAAGGATATTATATATTTTAACTGATTTCAGGAAGAATATGTTTGTACGAATAGCGTACTTTCCGTAATAGCATTCAAATTGGAATTTCCACGTATTATTATAGTAATCTCATGGGTTCCAGGGCCAAGAGCAGAATCAGAATATTGAAGTGATACACTATCTCGATAAGGGCTACCAATCATATAAGCATCATAATGAATGAGTACCTCAGTAAATGGAGAAGTAATTCGACTGCCATCTAATGAAAAATACACTTCAACCCATGCAAATCCTTCGCCAGGCAATCTAAGGGAAACTATACCATTATAGAGGAAATAAGCAGATTGTCCAGAGATAATATTGAATTCAATTGTTAAACCACTAATAGGGATATAATTACCTGTAGGATCAGTGGGATAATAAGTTGAATTCGCTCTATACCATGTATTTCCAATTGTTTCTGATGGTTCATTTGTTTGGACATAATAAATATTATATCCTCCAATCCCAATTGCGCCAATCCCAATAATCAATGCTAAAATTGCTAATGCAGATCCATTTTTTTTTGCCATAATAAATCCATTATTAATTTTATTTGTAAATTTATATTAAGTAAAAGTAGAGTTCATTTAATATCTATGTATGAAAAATAACAGAAGTTAATTACAGAGATAGTTGGTAAATTATATACTTAAATAAAAAAACAAAAGTAATAAAAAAAAAATAAAAAATTATTTAATTTCCTTAGCCTTGGCTATCCAGTCTTCAATATCTTTTAAGGTTGGGGGTTTTCTGAATAAATCAGGTTTTTCTTTATCTAATTTTATTATTCTATCTAAAGTATTTTGGGGATTACGTTGAGCAAATTCTTTTACAGAGTCTATACCTATTTGATTCAGCACATCAGCATATTCAGGACCTACACCACCTATACGCATTAAATCTGCATGTTCAGCCCATTTATCTAATAATTTCTCTGAAATCTTAGTTTTTCCTTTTAAATCTTTGATCCCCTCAGTACTTAAACCTAATAAATTTTCTACTTTAGAAACTCCTGCATTCTCTAAAAGTTTTCCATATTTCTTTCCAATACCTTCAATCTCTATAATCGGGGTTTGTTTAGGAGCTGTTTTTACCTTCTTCTCTTCATATAAATCATTTGCTTGTGTAATCCAACTGGTAAGATCTTCTACTTTAGGGATTTTTCTAATAACATCTGGCTGCTTCTTATCAAATTCAACAATTTTATCTAATGTGCTCTGTGCAGTTCTGTATGAGAGTTCTTTGATCGAATCGATACCTACTTTATTTAAGACTTCCGAGTATTCTGGACCAACACCGTTAATTTTCATTAATTCAGCCTGTTCTTGCCATTTATCAATTAGTTTGGGGGAAATTTTAGTTTTCTCTGCTAATTCTTTTATTTCTCGCCAAGTTAAGGGTATTAAATCTTCTACATTCGCTAATCCTTCTTTTTCTAAAATTTTAGCATATTTTTCGCCAATTCCCTCAATTTCTATAATGTCCATATTTTTTACACCGTAATATTTTAAAATTTAATTTTTAATTTTTAAGTAAAATTATTTTTTTATCTTCTAATAATTAAGAAAGAATGATATTAAATTCTATAGATTGAAGATTTATCTGAAAAGACATCTTTTAAAAAAAAAAAAGAAGATGTCATGTAGTTCATATATTTCTTTTTCCCTTACAATGATATAAATAAAAATCATCCAAATAAGGGTACTATAAGTGGAACTATGGTCCCTACAACAAAAATTCCGAAGGATATAATATTTGATCTATATTTAAGAAGTTTTTTTGCGGTGGAGTAGTAGAGGAGTTCTAGTTTTTTATTGGTGAGGTTATTTATGATAGAAATTATCGGTGGCAATTGATTCAGGGCGAGTCTATAGCTTAAATAATTTAAATTGGATCGGTTGAGATGTGAAATTTTCCGTTGTTCGATATTGATTTCGAAAGAGGGTACAGAATGTAGAATTTCATCGCCAAGAAGGCCAGAAAGTGCTCTTTCGAATTCATTTTTATAAATCTTACTGATATTATCTAAGAAATTTTCGTTGGATATAAGATTTAGAGAAAAAGATTCAATTATATCGGTTTTATTTTTTATAGTTAAATTTAATGTATGGTTAAGCCAACTATCTAATTCAGTTATTAGCTTTGTAAAAGAGATATGAATAGATTTAAGGTCTCCATGGGTTTCACTTATTCTATAAATCCATCCTAAAAAGAGATGTACGCCACCATACTCAGTAATATATTTGTGGTATTTGTAAGTAACATAGAAAGTTAAACAAGCGGGAGCCCAAGATAATCCTGAGATTGTATAGATTATATTGAAAATTGTCTCTTTTTCTCCACGTGCAAGTGTTGATATTATTAATGCTGTAAATAAAACAGCTATAAAAATAGCCGAACCGACAGCATAAGTTACCCAGTTCCATTTATTTAAACCTTTAGCAAATATAGTTATGAAAATAATCACATACATATTAGGGAATATAAATACTATTAATCTTCTGTACAACTCATTTTCTATACCTATTTCAAGAATATAGGCTTCAATGATAAAGCCCAGGAAATATAATATATAGAATAGAATGCAGAATAACAGTATTAAATATGAAATTCTGTAATGTTTTGTTTTGTATTTAGTGAAGTAATAATCTTTATGAAAGGGAGTAATTGGATCTTCCTTGAAAGTCTTATATTGACGAAAATCTGCTGTCAATTCTTCGGTTACATTTTCTCTCTCATATTTACTATATATTTTCATTAAATCTTCAGTGCTTTTTGGTAGCTCTCTATTTTTATTTTCCATAAATAATATTTTTGCTATGAAAGTATAAAAATCTTTCCAGATTTGTCAAGAATAATTACTGATCCTGGGAATATTCATTAATCTTCTTATTTCATTAGTTATCTTTTCTTTGAGTGAAATTTCTCTATATGCTTTCTTATAGCTAACAATATCATTTACAATGATGTAAATATTTATATAGAGAGAGATCAAAATGTAACTTGCTTTGAAATCTAAATTTAAATAAAAAAAAAAGAGAGTTGAAAAACAGTATTTTGGTATTTTTAATCCTTTAATACTGTTTAAAAAAAAATGAGGAAAAATTAAATGCAAATTAAAAAATTGAGATTTTATGTTGTAACAATTATTTTGATTATCGGGATTTTTGGGCTTGCAACTCCAGGAGTTTCTTGTTCTTCTCAAATAGGAAGTAATGATATTGACAAAAAATGCGCAGATTTACCAGAATGGGTTCAAACTGTGGAGGGAAGAGATATTAAAGGTTATCCTGACCTGAAGGAAGATGTTTGGGAAATGGAAAGACCTCCATATGGACCTTACGATAAAATTGGGGTACATAGAGTTGTGAAAGAGGGTATTGACCCCCATGGGGTTTACTTTATGTTACCAGGGACATGGAGTAATGGTGAGCAATTGATTTCAAATCCACCTACAGATATTAGAACGAAACATGAAAATCATAGTCATGCTCTCTATCTTGCAAACCGAGGTTGGGATGTTTATGCTTTAAATTACCGAACTCACTATGTTGATGATCACTTAAGTCTAGCGGATCTCTCGTTTATGATAAATTGGGGCTGGAACGAATGGTTAGGTGATATAAAAGAAGCAATTAATTTAGCAAAGGTAATATCTGGTGACAGGCGAGTGTATCTCGCTGGTGACAGTTTTGGTGGAGGAGCATTGGCTAACTTTGCATCAGTGTTCTGGGAAGAAGATTTAAAGGGAATACTTCCACGCGATGGTGGTACTGTTGCAAAATACCACGAAAATGTAAATAACGAATATGATTTACCCGCTATGATAGAAGGGTTAACCGTTGCAAATTGGACCAGGGAAGTAGGGGGTCCGGGAGTCATATTCTTATATCGATATGCTAACATAGATCCTGGTGCTCCTGCTGTATATCCACCATGGCAAGAGTGGTATCCATGGCCAGAGATTTTTACAGGACAACCTCTTCCGGGGGCCTTCCCTGGGCTTACTATATTTGAATGGTGCGCTATGAGAATAGCATATGTCACCAATATGGAAGAGGGCTTTGGAGATCCAGTTGTAATGGTAGGTCTACTAGCTGGTTTTGATCGATACTGGCCTACGAGGTTAAGTTTAGATGATGCTGCAATACGTGATTGGGATAATTGTCCATATGTTGAAACTGGCTTGATACCATTCGATTTTGATGATCATTATCATGAGATCGATGTCCCATTTCTCGGTTTTTTAGCTGATAGTTATTACACGGGTTTATGGATGTTCAGACATCAAATCGTAAATCCTGATTTTACTGGAATAATGCTACCGGGATACCGTCATTTGGATGTTTTTTCCGGGGAATTCAGTGCACGAGATGTTAGTCAACCAACCTATGAATGGTTGATGAGTCATACCATGCTTGTTGGTTTTGGTAGAATTGGGCATAATCGAAGGGGGAACTGGGGTGAAGCTACAATCTATATTAATGCATCTACAATTGAACTTAGAGTCGATGAACTACGTATTTCATGGGATATTTATATTCACCAGGTTTCTAAAAACCATGAATTTTACAAAGGAGAGAATGATTGTGGTTGGATCATAGTTAAAATTACAAAAAGAGGATTAGCAATTGCTTCCGGTCATAAAGTCTTCTTTATAGGATGTAAAGTATAACGAAACCTTATTTAATAATAATATTTTTTTTTATTTGATAAAAAGGAAGACTCTATTTATAGTAAATAGTATTTGGGGTAAATGCTTAATATTTAAAGAATATGACTAATAGCTTAGCGAATAGGGAATAGGATAAAAAAATGAGTCATGTGAGGAGGAATATAAAACGTCCTAGAAGAACCGTTCAAAAAAAGAAAAAAAGAAGTGGTTGGTTGTTGATTGCTGTAATCTCTATTCTTTTTATTAGCCTTTTGGTATTTATCTTTTCTTTGCTAATTATTGGATTTTAAATTTTTAGTGATGAAGATTTAAATATTTTTTATGCAGATTTATATATAATACTATAATCTTGTTCAATAACGATATCCAATATTGAAATTATCTTATCATTAATTGTTATCCTTATTTGTTTTTGGAATAATCTATTCAATAATTAAAATAAAACTATAGTGAAGATAAAATGAGGAAATCAGATTTAAAGAAATTCATTTTAATAATATTATTAGTTACCACATTTTTACCTCTATTTATACCTCGGTTAAGTTCAATTGAAAATAAATCAGTAGGAGTATTTGAAATATCTTCAAAATTTCAATGGAATGAAACAATAATTAATGATGGTCCAGATGAGGGAAATTCCATTATTCTTGATAATAATGGAGATATTTTAGTAACTGGGAGTATTTACAATTCCTCAAAACTCACTAATGATTTATTCATCATAAAATATAGCAGTAATGGAAGTGCTAAATGGAATTCAACATGGGGGAGTTCTTCTGAGGATTCAGGTGTCTCTATTACAGTTGATTTATCTAATGATATTTATATTACTGGTTATACGTCCATTTTTGAAAATAAAAGCTATGATATTTGTTTATTAAAATACAATAGTTTAGGTACTCTTCTTTGGAATAGGACGTGGGGAGGAGATGGTGTGGATAAGGGATACGGTGTTGAAGTAGATGGAGTTGGGAATGTATACGTTGGGGGATCAACTAAAATTGATAACGGTTATGACGATGTTATTTTATTGAAATTTGATGCTATTACAGGGAATTTGCTTAAAAATACAACCTGGGGAGGCTACTATGATGAGCGTGCTCAAGATATTATCATAGATTCTTCTGGGAATGTATACTTAACGGGTTATACTGATAATTTTGGGGC
>JBHLNK010000042.1:0-29860 GCA_048941625.1 Promethearchaeota archaeon
GGCTTAATGGTGGCTATCAGGTACAATTTAACATTGTTGGTAAAGAAATTCTATGTGAAGCACAAAATAATCCTGAAGATTATAGAGGACTGGTTGTTAGAGTTGCGGGGTATTCTGTATACTTTTCTGAATTATCTCAAAGTGCTCAAGATGAAATTATTGCAAGAACTGAATATTAATTTTTTATTTTAAAAATTTAGTAAAAATAATAAAAAATTTTAGTTATTCTGGTTTTAAAAATATAAACATCTAAATATTATAGATGGGCCTGTAGATCAGTGGAAGATCATTAATTTATAGAGTAATAAATTAAGCTTAAGCTTGATTCGCATTCAAGAGGTCACGGGTTCAATTCCCGTCAGGTCCATTTTAAAATATTACATCTGGAAAGGTATTCAAATGACACAAAAAAAAGATTTTCCAAAACGATATAATTTCAAGGTAATTCAAGAGAAATGGATAAATAATTGGCGAGACAATAATTTATATTCCTTTGATAAAGCTCGAAAAGATCAATTTTTTACGATTGATACACCACCTCCTTTTGTTAGTGGAGTTTTACACATAGGACAATATTTAAATTATGCTTGGATAGATTTTGTAGCAAGATATCGTCGAATGAGAGGAGAAAATGTATATTTCCCTCAAGGTTGGGATTGTCATGGTCTCCCTGTTGAATTAGCAGTAACAAAAAATTATGGAATCTCAAAAGAAAATCGAGAACTCTTTTTGGAAAAATGTGCAGAATGGGTAGAGAATAATATCAAAAATATGACGAAACAGTTGGATGACTTAGGCTATTCAACAGATTGGGAGTATACTTATAGAACTATGAATGAGGATTATAAAAGAAAAGTTCAAATATCTCTTTTAGATTTCTATGTAAAAGGTTTGCTTTATAGAAGTAAATTTCCAACCCATTTCTGTGTAAATTGTGAAACCTCAGTAGCAAAAGCTGAAGTAGGTTATCAAGAAGAATTAGGAAAATTATGGTATATAAAATTACCGATTGTTAACAGAGAAAATGAATTTGTATCTATTGCTACGACACGTCCTGAATATATGGAAGCTTGTGTGGCGGTAATGGTTAATCCGAATGATAATCGTTATTTGGATATTTCTGCTGCTGAAATACAGATTCCACTTACTAACCGAACTGTGAGAGTATATATGGATTCGTCTGTAGATATGAATTTTGGTACTGGAGTTGTGTATGTTTGCACTTATGGAGATGAAATGGATATTAAATGGAAATTTGAATATGATTTAGATGAGATCCAAATTTTCACAGAGGATGGGTATATGAATCAGAATTCTAAATATGCAGGATTATCAATTATGGAAGCTCGAGAACAAATAGTCAAAGATCTTAATAAAATGGGATTAATTGATAAAATTGAAGATTATGAACATAGTATTGTAATTCATTCGGAGCGTTCATCTTGCAGGAAACCAATAGAGTATTTACCAGTTTATCAATGGTTTATCAATGTTAAAGACTTCACAGAGGAAATTATCGAATCAGGAGAAAAAATGAAATGGTATCCTGAAAAACAAAAACAGAGATTATTAGATTGGGTAGAAGGTTTAGATTGGAATTGGGTTATTTCACGTCAACGTTTTTTTGGAACACCCATACCATTTTGGTATTGCAAGGATTGCGGTGAAATTATACCACCTAAAAGAGGGGATTTACCATTAAATCCAGTTGAAGTTTCACCTCCAGTTAATAAGTGTCCAAAATGTGAAAGTGACAAATTAATTGGAGAGAAAGATATTTGTGATTGTTGGATAGATTCGAGTCTTACACCTTTAGAAATATCAAAATGGAATGAAGATGAGAATTTTTTTAAAAAAGCTTACATGGATGCTAAAGTTCACCGTTCACAGGGCTATGAGATCATCCGTACTTGGCTATTTTATACTCTATTTCGATGTAAAATTTTGACTGGAAAATCCCCATTTTATGAAGCTATGATTAATGGTATGGTTGCTGGTCCAGATGGAAGACATATGTCAAAAAGTCTTGGGAATTATATTGCTCCTGAAGAAGTTATGCCCGAATTTGGTTCGGATGCTATAAGATACTGGACCGCAATGGGTTCTTTAGGAGATGATTATCCATTTGAATTTACATGGATAAATTTACAAACTAAACAACCTATCTCTAATGATTTTATTCATAAAGAGAAAGAAAAGCTTCCAACGGATAAGTTTAATAAGAAATATCGAAGAAATTTTGAACAGTTAATTGGAGCTTCAAGATTTTTAACGAAAATTTGGAATGCTTATAGGTTTTTATATTTAAATTTACAAAAAGTAAAAATTGATGAGATAGATATCAATCCTAAAGATTTTTCAGCTGTAGATAGTTATTTCTTTTCAGAATTTAATAAAAATTTAGATATAATTTCAAATTATTTTGATGAGTACAATTGGCACGAAGCTATGATGGTTTTACGTACTTTTTTCTGGAATGAAATATGTGATAACTATATTGAGGCAATAAAGCATAGATTTTATTCTGATGACAGACAGATAAGAATGAATTCTTTAAAAAATGCATTGAACCTCTTCTACAAATTATTAACTATAATTTCTGTGATAATGCCTTTTATTTCAGAAGAGATATTCTCAATCCTGTATAGCAACTTTAAAAATATTAAATCCATTCATTTAGAAGAATGGCCAATAGCTTATGAAGCAATCTCTGAAGACTTAGAAACAATTGGACAATTAGGTGTTGATATAATGAAATTTCTGAGAATGCACAAATCAAAACTCCAAATCCCCTTGAATCAAAGAATTAATAAGATCATTATATTCTTGAATAACAAACAATACAAAAAAGTGGAATATTTAAAGAATGATATAAAAAGTACACTTAGAATAGAAAATTTTGAAATATTTGAAAATTCCCAAGAAAGTTCGTTTAAAGGACAACCAGATTTAATAGAAACTATAGAAAATTTAGGCATCAAAGTCTACTTTTTCAAATAACTAAGTTAGATTTACTTTGATGTTTCATTTTCTTCATCTTTATCAGGCAGATTTGTTTCATCCATTGATTGATAATGATCATTTATATCATCTTTACCCTCAAAATCCCTTTCTTCAGACTGATAACTATCAGATATATCTTCAATTCCTAGTTGAGTTGCCATAGCACGCTTCAATTCAGTTTTGTCTTTTGGCAACCCAAACATATCTGCATACTTATCTGTAGTAGTTAGTTCATGAGATCTTCCTTTTTTAACAGCATTAATAAAGCCATTATCTAAGAGATATTTCACATGTTCATATGCTCCGGTACCTCTTATTTTTATTAATGTAGATTTTAATAAAGGCTGTTTTAGTGCTACTACCGTCAAAGTTCTTAAATATTTCTCTGCTATAGCGCCTCCTTTAGCGAATTGTGAAACTTTCTCAGTGTATTCTGGTCTTATCTGCATTTGAAATCTATCTCCAATCTGAGCTATAATTAGAGCAGTAGTACGTTCTAAATAATCAAAAGCTAATTCATTTACTAATTCTTCTACTTCCTTTTTAGAAATCTCTAATTTTGTTGATATTTCTTCTATTGTTAAAGGACTTCCGGCAGCATAAAGAGATGCTTCTATGAGATTTCGATGGAACTCCCTAACTTGTTGTTTTAATGTTTTTTCGTCTAAAGCTACTGTTTCCAAGGAACCCTCATCGAGATCAGAATATATTTCACCTTGAATTTCTTGATCTTCTAAAGATCCATTTCCTTTCGAAGGTTCTGATTCTAAATCCAATTCTTCAAAATCATTACTTCCTTCTTTTTCTTCAAAAGTACTTTCTGGATTATCTTCTATATGTTCTTCTTGATTTTCTTTCATTATATCACCAATTTTTAAAATTAAAATTATATATTTATAGTTTTATCTAATGCTAACAGAGATATCTTTAAAATCTTCTTCTTGAGATAAAGTTAATTTGTTTCCAGTAGATAAGAACATTAAAGCTAAGAACATACGAACAAAAGAGAATTTTCGACCAATACTACTTTTTTCTTCGTGTTTAATGATTTCAGTGAGATTAAAAAAACTTGATTCTTCATTATCTAAATCGATTGTAGCTTTTATTCGATTATACCATGATTCATGCAATTCTTCTATTGATTGTTCTCGCCCACTTATGTGTTTGAGAAGTTCTTTAGGAAGTTGAGCTTTCGATTTCATTTGTATCCTTTGTTGCTTAAGTTCTTCTCTTCTCAATCTTTGTCTCCTCAACTTCTCTTTTTTTTGCATAACCTCTATAATTGCTGATCTCATCGCATCAAATAGCTCTTCTTTTGTAGCTATCTGCATTTTAGGTTGAATCGGTTGAGGTAAAGCTTTTGGTATTGATCTCGAATGCTTTTCTCTAAACTTTTCTAATTCTTCTCTTTTTTGTATTTGTTCTTCTTCTCTAATTATACTTGAAATCTTAAAATGATGTAAAGTAGCTGAAGTTTTTAGTGCAATCCCAGAAATTTTATAATTAATTAGTTCTTCATGGAGCATTTTATTGAAAAATTCATCAACTAATTTAGCTAAATCATAGAAAGCTATTTCAGATTCCTTAGCTATTTCTGGATCCAATAGACTTGAAAATGGTGGTTTTTGCCAAAATTTTAATTCGGATTTTTCCTTTCTTAGTAATGCCAGATCTTCCTCTTCATCAAATCCAGCAATAAGTTCTTGCTCAATTTCTTCATTTTCTTCATTTTCTTCAGTACGATCAATAAATTCTGGATGAGATGCTACTTTTTGAAGTAAATCAACTATTTCCTTCTTTTTAACTTTAAATGGTATCTTAATATTATTTTTTGAAGCAAAATCTCTTAATTCTTTAACTGTCCATTCGTTAAAATTAAATTTCTTATTAGACTCTTCTTTTGAAATTTATTATCACCAATTGATTTTTTATCATTCTGGAAGTACTGGTTCAATATCTTCAAGCTCTAAAAGCCTTTTAGCCTCTTCTTCTAAATCAACACTAAAAATATCAGTTATTCCACTTTGTTGCATTGAAACCCCGTATATTCTATCCCCATTTACAATATTCTCCTCACGATGACTAATCACCATAAATTGTGCTTGAGATGCAAATTCTTTAATGACTATTGAGACACGATGCACATTAGGACCGTCTAAGGCAGCATCAATCTCATCCATTACATAAAAAGGGGCAGGATAGAATTCTTGAACGGCAAAAATGAATGAGAGTGCCACAAGCGTTTTTTCACCACCACTTAATATTTCTAAAGAACTAATTTTTTTACCTCTTGGCCTTGCTTCTATACTGATACCTCCCTCAAATGGCTTATCTGGTCGATCCAATATCATTTTAGCTGAACCCCCTGGAGATAATTTTTGGAAGATACGTGAAAATTCACGGTTTATCTCATGATAAGCTTTCATAAATGTACGAGTTTTTTCTAATTCAATCTTATCAATTGCATCAAGAATAGATTTTCTTTCTCGTTGAATTGTTTGTCTTCTCATGTCAATCTCATCAAATCTTTCTTTAACTGTATCATATTGTTCTATTGCCTTTAAATTCACTGGTTCAAGAGTTTTCTTCTTTTTAGTTGACTCTATAATATCTGATTGTAATTCTGATTCAATTAAATCTTCTGTTACTGGAGGTAAAGAACCATATTCTTTAGAACGATGGAATAATGTTTCGATCTGATCAGTGCACATTATTTTTTTAGATTCGAAATTATTTATTTTTGAGTTCTCCATCGAAAGATCTGATTTCAAATCATTTAATATCTTTTGATATTGTTTTTGTTTTTTCCAAGACTCATCTTTTTCTTGTATGTATTTATCAATCTCCTTTTGTTTTTCTTCTTTTTTTAGGTTTATATTGTCCAAATCTTCTTTAAATTTGATTAATTCATTTGAAATTGATTCTACTTGTTCTTCTGTGTCATTAATATCCTGATTTAATCCAATGATTTTTTGTTCTCTTTCCTTATTTTTATTTAACTCATTTAATTTACCTTGAGATTTCTGTAAATCTTTATTTAATCTGTTTAACCTTACTTGGGCTCCCTTCTGTGATTCTAACTCTTTAGATCTGTCATCTCTTAGCGAATCTATAACTTTTTGCTTCTGATTCACATTATTTTGTTGTTCTTCAACTTGAGAATTTAGTGATTTAATATCTTCTTGGCAAGTCTCTATTTTATTGTTTGCCTCAAGATTCTCTTTTTTAATATCCTCGATAGAATTTATCAACCTCATAACATTTTCAAGCGCTCTTAAGCGATCCAAGACATCTTCAAGATTATTATTTTCTTCATCAATTTGCTTTCTTAAATTCTCTGTAGTTTCCCAAAAATTCTCTTTCTGTAAAACTAAGTCATCAATGTTTTTTTGTAATGAACTCTGTTCATTCTGAATATTCTTTATATTATCCTCAGTGTTAATAATTAAATTTTTCTTGTCCTCAATTAATGAATTTAATTTTCCTACATTTTCATCGATTTCAATAATATTATTGAATAAATTTTGAATACCATGTAATTCCTGTAATTTTTCTCTTAGACTTTCTTGTTCTTGCTGTTTAGTATCAATATCATTCTGAATTTTAGAAATTTTTTCCCAGTATGTATTTTTAAGCTCTTTAAGTTTGACAATATCATTTTCAAAATTCTTAGCTTCTAATTGTCTACTATTTATCAACTCCTCTCTTTCCTTGATTTCTCGCTCAGCATTTTCAACTCTTTCATTTAATTCAACTTGTATTTTATCAATCTCTTGAAGTCTATTATTGTAAGTAGAATAGTTCTCTTCATAATAACCTGTTTGAATCTTATTTTCTGACAACTGTTTCTCAATTTGATTATAATCATCCATTTGAGATTTTATATTTTGTGAGATCTCTTCCAATTGTTTATATAATTCTTGACTTTTTGACATGGTTAATTTTCTTAGAGAAAGATAAATATTTTCAAGAATTTCCATTAAATCTTGAACAAAGCTGTCAAATGTAGTTGTTGAAGATTGTACTTCTACATCAGCAGATTCTTTAACTTTCTCAATTAGTTGATTAATTGTTTCATCAGCATTATCAGTGAACAATTTCAAGGTTTGCATGATTGAGTTTATCATCTCTGTCATTTCAGCATGTTTTTCTTCATCGACCCCAATATCTTCAACAGTCTTCATAATATCAACAATATCAAGAATAAACTGTTTGAAATCATCTGCAGATAATTCAATCGCCTCTGCATTTGATTGCTGAATATTAGCTTTAATAGATTCAACTGAAATGTTGATGTTTTGAGTAAGCATATTTAAGATTTGTAGAATTCCAGTTATATCTTTTGTATTTTTCTCGTATTCCTCTTCTGAAGAATTTATTTTTTTAGAGAGAGATTCTCTTTCTTCTGAAAGTTCTTCTAATCTTCTTTGAACGTTTTCTTTTTTGCTTTGCAATTTATCAGTTTCACTTTTAATATTAGTAAGGTTTTGATCCAAGGAATTAACTTGTAATGTTATATTATTTTTCTCTCGATCTAGTTTTTTTAGTTCTTTTGTAATTGTCTTTGATTCAGCATTAAGAATATCAATTTTTCCGCTATTATCGTTAATTTCTGAATCATTAGAATATTTTTTCATATTAACTAATTCTAAATCCTGTTCATACTTTCTAAAAGCAGAACTTTCTTGTTTTAAATGTGTCTTTAATTCAGTTAAATTTTTGTTAATATTCTCATTTTCTTTTATCAATTCTTTTACTGCTTTTTCAGCATCCTTACCTTTACTTAATTCTGTAATTTTCCTTTCTATAGAAATTTTCTTTTGATTTAATTCTTTAACACTCTCTTGATTCATTTTAATTTCTGTTGTTAGAGAGGATAAAGATGCCTGAAAATCTGTTAATCTAGAATTTAGTTGATATTTTTCATTTTGTATACTATTAATTTTATTTTCTAAATTCTTTTGTTTTTGGTTTTCTTCAGAAATTTTAGACTTTAGATTACTTATGTTATTCCTTATGTTCGATTCCGATTTTTTTGCCTCTTCAATGGCTTCATCAATACTTTCCGCTTCTTTTTTTAATTTCTGGAGTTCATTTTCTAATTTCTCCTTCTTTTCTTCATTTTTTTTAATATTTCCTCTTAACATTTTAATTTGTGCATTATTGGATGAAATAGATTGTTTTATCTTGGAGATTTCTGATGTAAAAAGAGATTTTTCGTCTTCAGTATTTTTAATTTTTAAATCTAATTCTGCTTGATTTTGTTGTCGTTTTTCAATTTCATTTTTAGCTTCTTCAATATGATTCTCATATTCCATAATTTCTTTAGATAATTCATCAATCATTGCATCAAATGTTTGGCCTTCCTCAAGTTTCATTTGTTTGCTTTCTAAATCTTTTATCTCCAAGGTTAATTTTTCGATTGACTTTTGAGCTAAATTTAAAGTTGTTTGACTTGAAGAGATTTGAGTTTTAATTTGGGTGACTTTTTCATTTATGTCTTCTCTTTCCTTTTCCTTATCGGTAATAGTCTTTTGAATGTTTTCCATGACAAGTGATTCTTGTTTTAATAGATCTTCTTGTCGATTTATTTTTTCTTGTAGTTCTTCTATAATTTTCAAAGAATTTTCGATTTTCTTTTCTAATTCATCCTCCTCTGCTCTTAATTTCGAAATTTTTAAAGCGATTAATTGAGAATTTAAAAAATTAATTTTTTCATCCAATTCTTTCCAAGCTAGTGCATCATTTTTCTCCTTTTCAACTTTTTTTAGTTGAGCGGATACTTCTTTAAAGATAGCCTCAAATTGACCTAAATCTCTTTCAGCTTTTTCAAGTTCTTTTAAAGTGGCATCTTTCATTTCATCGTACTTTTGAAGACCTATTAATTCTTCGATGAATTTCCTTCGATCCTCTGCATTCATATGAGTTAATTCAACAATTTTTCCTTGAAGCACAAACTGATTACTACCATCTGGATCAATATTAGCTGCTGCTAAAGCATTAAGGATTTGTTGACGTGTTACTTTTTTTCCATTCATTTTATATCCGCCACCACCGCCTCTTTTAATCGTCCGTGTGATCTGGAAATCTTCTGTACCTCCTGGAAATACATTTTCAGAGTTATCGAAGTATAGTGTAACTGATGCTCTTTGGGAAGGGTTTTTTCCTCTAGCTCCCGCGAAGATAAGATCTTCTAAACTTTTTGCTCTCATCGTTTTCTTACTTAATCTACCTAATGCAAAACACAAAGCATCTATTATATTGGACTTACCAGCTCCGTTTGGACCCACAATACACGTAAATCCACTCGAGAGCCTAATCGTGACTGTTCGATCACCAAATGATTTAAAACCACTCATAGAAATTTTTTTAATGTAAGTCAAAATTACTCTCCGTACTTATCTTTGATATTATTAAAAAAATAGTGTGATTACACCTATATATATATAATATGCTAAATAAAAAAAACCTGATTAAGTTTCAATCTATTTTATGATTGATTAAAAATTGTGTCAATTATGACTTTAACTTGTTTTGGACTCAGTAAACAAAAGAAATCACCTTCATTCAAATTTTTAAGAGAATCATACTCTGTAACTTTATCGAAAGTTCTTTTTGAAGGTCTAATAATACCAATATTAGTTATATCCTCAATTAAGCTCTGGAATTCAGTATTCATTTTTTTATAGTCTAAGGATTCACAAGAAAGTTCATACAATTCATACAGATCTTCTATTGAGATGTAATAATTATTTCTACTTATCAAAAAGTTTGAAATGTTATCTAAAAATATAACTGTTAATATATCCTCTTCAGAAAGATAGTTAATAATACTGAATTCTTCAGAAACTTGAAATGTATCAAATTCATTTTGACAAATTTCTAATAAGTCAAAATCGACAGCCCCCTTGGTTCTTTTAAGTATAGGATATAAATCTCTAAGGATTTCAACACCCTTGCCGGGAACAGGAACATACTGTTCACAAATAAGATCTGTTATGTATTTTACTAGATCATTATCAATTTCATTAGAAAAACTTAGTAAAACTCTTTGTTTAAGAATTGAATATAATTCATGATAATTAAAGTAATTTAATTTATGCTTAAAATCAAAATCTGAAAGTAAATCCATAGTTCCAGATTGTAAGAATTTATTTATTGTTGATATCAATGTAATATTTGCTTCTTTACTGAATTGCAAGAATTTATTAAAAATATCAGGTCTTAAAAATTCAATATTATTAAATATAAAAAATAGTTGTGAATCAATTTTATTACATGTAAATTTAAAAGTATTCCATAAATTTGCTATACTTGAATTTAACATTGCTTGAAAATCAATATTTAAATTACAAGTATAAGTTAATTCATTTAATAATGAAAAAATAAGTTCTTCTGGCCTTTTATCTTTACAGTCAACACAAAGTTTCTTAATTTCAATTTGATCGGTATTTTTAGAAAGTAAGTCATTTACAACCTTGTTAACAATTACTTTCTTACCAATTCCATTAGTTCCTTGATATAAAATATTTAAACAAAAGTCATCAGATATTGAATCATTTAATATCGAGTAGAGAGATTCTTCATCTTTTTTTCTATGTAATAACTCTGGTGGAATAAAATTTGGATCGAAGAGAGCTCTTGGTCCGATATAAATTTCATTTACATAGGATCTCATGATCATTTTTTTAGCCTTCATTTTAATTTATTTTTAACATAAGTATTTAAAGCCCACCCCCAGGGAGGTGACTAAAAGTAAAATAAAAATAGAAAGTTTTTAAATAATTATTTTAATTCACTTAACTGAGAAAAACTACAAATGATAATGTAAAAACAAAACGTTTTATTCGAAACTTTCTAGTAGATTTTTTAAATTTTCTGCCAATAAAGGTAAATATTCATAAGATTTTATTTTTACATTTTTATTTAAACAAAGAGCTATTAGATATAATCTATTATCTCCAATATCTAACTTTCTGAGAAAAATTATACCTTCTTTTTGATCTTTCGAATGCTTCTCTGGGAATTCTATATTTGTAACAATATCAACTGTGTTTATGTCCCATTCTTCAAGTTTTTCTAATGCTTGGGTTAATCTTGGAGCAATTGCCTCACATATTTCTTGATATGCTTTATCTGTGCTTCTACTGGCAATTATGAAACAATTTTGATCCAAGAGAAGTGTAGAACTGTTGTAGGTTTTTCCCATATAGTCTTTTAATAATGTCTGAAACATTCTTGATTTGTGAGTTGCATAAAAAACTCCATCAGAAAAAGCTTTTAATAAGCTAGGCTCATCATATATTGAGGTTTCAAACATTGAAAATTTTACATTAGTAATGATAGATGAGATTTTTTTTTTTAAATAATTTATATTTTCAATGATATCTTTATCGTGTTTAATGTCAGGATCACATTTATGAAATAAAATGAAAAATAGAAAATTATCTGGATGAGATTCTGAAGTAATATTTACAATATCCTTGAGAAAAATTATGGCTTCTTCAAATTTTTTTGGTGCTTGGATATCAATAACATAAAAAATGGATTGCATTTCTGTGAAATACTTACTTTTATTTCCTAGATATATCTTTCTATAGCCTTTTTGACCTCCTAAATCCCACCGCACAATTGTAATTCCCAATAATGAATTATTATGGAATGTTCTTTTAGCTTTTATTGTTGGTTTAACTGCTGTTAATAAACTAAATTTTTTGTCAAGTATTAATAGAATTGAGGTTTTCCCACCACTTTCTAAACCACAAAATAATATTTTTTTAAGTTCTATTGAATTACTCATAACAGTTTATCAGATCAAGAATAGTACTTTAATTATTAATTATTTTTACTTTTATATTGTTTTTGTCAATTTTTTCATTAAAACGAATTTTTCTTAATTTTTTCGGAAAAGCTAAGTCAATATCATCAAAAATAAACCCACTTGAATTAATTGGAGCCTCAATAATTTTCAATTTAGAAGGAGAGATTTTTCCTGATTGAAATGATATTATTTTGCTATTTCCTGGAAATTTTCTTCTATAATAATTCCCAAAGCTATTACAGGCAACGATAGGAATTCGATTTTCTAAAGCACGTGCTTTCAAGTAAACATACCAGTTATCCATTCCATCCGCTCTTATCTGTGTTGGTGAAAATAAAATATCTGCTCCATTTTCACTAGCTAACCTAGGCGTTTCGAGAAAAGCCATGTCAAAGCAAATTAAAATGGTAAAACGATAAGTATTGTTAATATTAAATATTTTTAATTCCTTACTTGATTTAAAATTTTCACGTTCATAACCATATAGGTGTATTTTATCTTGTCGACCAATCTCCTCTCCATACTTATCAAAAAGGTAACAAGTTATAAATGGTCTTGATCGTGGTCTTTTCTCCCAAATAGCTCCAGAAATGAAATTTATCTTATATTCTTTTGCTAAGCGACTAATAAATTTATAATCATTACCTCTTTGTTTTTGAAAATTTTGAGCCTGATCTCTAAAGAAAGGAACCCATCTTTCTGGTAAACATACTATATCACAATTTTTATGTGTTTCTAACAGATTTTTTAGAATTCTTTCAATTTCGTTATAACAAAGAACTCGATTTTTTAATATCTTAGGTTGGATACATGCAACTTTCATAATATTTACTATTTTATCTTTTACTGATTATCAATCTCATTGATTATATCAAATATATCATTTAAGTTAGAGATTTCAAAATCCGGTTTAATAAGTCCTTCTTCTTTTAAATCTGCTTCATAATTATCATACTTTCCTCCACGATGAAGGTAAACACTATAGATATTATTTATATTAGCAGGAATTATATCATTATCAATACGATCCCCTACATATATGGTTTCTTGTCCCTGAACACCAAATTTTTTTAAACAATATCTAAACAGTTCTGGATTTGGTTTTTTAATACCTATTTCATCTGATATAACTACTAAATCAATTAATTTGTCGATATTTAGCCGTAAAATCTTCTCATATTGTTTAATCGGGATTCCGTCTGTTATAATAGCTGTTTTTATTGCTAAATCTTTTAATCTCTTTAAACTGCTTTCTACATCGTCATATAGCTTTATCGAATTAACTTTTTCGGCATGATAAGCCATAACTGCAGAAGCAATATATTTATAACGATCATTATATGAAATAAATTGTATATCATCTTCCATCTGATTCAATCTTCTGATGAAATAATCGTAATGCTGTGAAGAATTTGAACCGTATTCTTTCACGATTTCCACTAAGATTTGTACTGCTCTCTCTTTTTCAATTTTCAAACCTAAATTGATCATAGCTTCAAGACCTTTAATTCTAGCTCTTTCAGATAGTCCTGTTGAGTCAAATAGACAATCATCTAAATCAAATCCAATTAATTTTATAGGGCTCATTGTCAGATTCTGCTTTTATCTCAATTTAATAGAACTTTTTTATATCTACTATTAATATTATTTAATCTAAGATATTAGAAGGATAATTAAGATAAATTTATTTATCTTTAATAATATATAATCTTCAATATTAATTTATTCTAGGATTGACAGTAAAATAAGCTATTCTTGCTATTTAAAAATATACTCAAATGGAGATTCATTAATTGAAAACTGTTGTTGCATTATCATATTTTCATCGCAAAATTGGACCTATTGTATTTAATTCATATCCAAGAGATGTTTTAGGAAAGGAGCTATCTCTTAAAATAGCGAACATTATGGATCAGCAATTTAGTGAAGGTTTTTTTACTCATTCTTTTGAAAACTTAAAATCTTTGAATTATTATTTTGAAATTCAGTCTGAATGGGCTCGAGGAAATAAAGAAATGCTAATGGTTTCAGTAATCCTTGATCAACAAATTTCTACTGAAGTAGAAGAGAAAATCTCAGTTTTTTGCACGGAGTTTTCAGAACAATTACAATCAAACGAAGAGATTTATACAGCTTTTTATATTAATGATATTAACAATTTTGACGAAGAGGATCAAGAGAAGATAAAAAAAAACGAAGCCTTAATCGGAGCTTGGGTAGTTAATTTATATTGGGCGATTATTGAAGATACTAGAGAAAAAACTGAAGAAGAAGAAATTGCAGTTTTACTAAATGATAAACATATTTTTATGATTTTAGAAAGATTATCAGAAGGCCCAATCTCATTAGAAGGTCTTAGAGAATGGTTTATTGAAAGTTTTCCTGATAAAAATTTTAATGAAATAATTGAAATCTTAGATGGACGACAATTTATTTTTATAAATCAAATAGGATTAGTAGAAAAATATGTTCTCCTAGTAAAAGAAGTTAATGCGGAACGAATTCCACCAGATAGTGTCATTGAGTATATTGATGATAAACCTGAGTTAATAGAATTGCTCCTGCCAAAAGTTCAAGAATATTTCAGTGAATATGAAAAGAGATCTAAAGAAGAAAGTAAGGAGGATGCTTTTTTAATCTTTCAAATAATGGCAGATTCAAAGAAATACAATGTACTTTCAGAATTAAGAAATGGATTAATTTCTAAAGATAAATTACCGAAATTAGTAACACAGAAATCTTTAGATTCTTTAATGGAAAATATTGAATTTCTTAAGAAATATGATGTAATTGAGGAATTAGAGTATAATAAAGAAACCTATATAGTCTTAAAAACTGATTTACAAATAACAACAGCATTTCCAGAATGGATGAGGAAATTATTACCAAAAGAATAAAAAAGCTGAAACGTTAAAAATAAGTTTAGATTCTAATTAAGAAGAAAATCCCATAAAAAAATAGACGGATTCAATATGGACAAAGAAGAAACTTATGAAGATTTAAGAAATTTATTAGGTTATATGGGAATAGAAATACTTGTCGCAATAGATAATGGAGCAAAAAATTATGAAACAATTAAATTATTTTCGGGATTACCAATTTCTTGTATAAATGGAAGAATCCCTGTCTTAATTGACCTAAAGCTTATTAAAAAAAATAATGATGAATATTTTTTAACAGAAAAGGGAATAGAATTTCGACAGAAATTAGAAAAATGAATATTTATTTATATGACATCAGTTTGGGGCGACATTGTCATCGCTACCGAGCAAGTAGCTAACTTTGTCATAAGTTCATCATCTGTCAAATGAAATTAGTCCTTATTACTATTTAATTTTTGATCTTTAGTCAATTTTTTATAATATTTTCGCATATAGTAGCCTGGCTCTTTCAATCCACCACTCTCTGCAATAAGACGCGTTAATCCTCCTTCTTGTGAAATAATGTTTACATAAGTCTCGTAATCTTTTTGAGAAATTTCATTTCTTTTTAGTAAATAATCCAAAATATCAATCGCTTCCTCTTTATTGGTACATCTTCTTATAAAATCAATAGCTTGAGGATTGTATAATTCTTCAGGTTTTAAGTTCATTGATTCTATAGGTTTTTCTTCAGCATTAAATAAAAGATCATTCTTTACTGAATTAATTTTAATAAATTTTTGTTTTGATGAAATTTCTTTAGTTAAATGAGGAAATTGCTTATTAAATTCATTTTCATTATATAATATTTTTATTCCATTTTTTTCTTCTACTTCAACATCCTTCAGAGGTTCTTTTTTCTTCTTTTGATTCATGAAATTACCAACTTCCACAGATTCTAAAATAAGTACAAATTTGCTTGTTAAATAAATTAATTAAGAATTATCCAAAAATTTTTCTGTAAATAGTAAGAAATAGTAAAATTAATTAATTTCAGTGAATTTTTCAAAATATATCAGAATAAGACCATAGTGAAAAGTATGAAGTCTGGATATACATATATAAAAGAAACTTTCGAGAAGAATGAAAAAGGGTATAAATCCCCGCAATGGTACCGAGGGATAGAATATCGAAAAGGAAGATCAATACAAAGAGTTGATAAACCAACTAAACTGCATCGTGCTAGAACTTTAGGATACAAAGCCAAACAAGGATATATAATAGTAAGAGCAAGGATACGAAAAGGAGGTATGCATAAAGTTCGCCCAAAAAGAGGAAGAAAACCACGAGCTATGGGTGTTAAAAAATATACTACAGGAAAGAATTTACAATGGATATCTGAAGAACGCGTTCAAAGAAAGTATCCTAATATGCAAGTTTTAAATAGCTACAAGGTGTATTCTGATGGAAAACATTGGTATTATGAAGTTATTTTGGTTGATCCAAATCATCCAGTGATTAAATCTGATCCAAAAATTAATTGGATCTCTGAACCTCAGCATAATAAAAGAGTAACACGGGGGCTTACATCTGCAGGAAAAAGAGCTCGGGGATTACATAAAAAAGGATGGGGTTCAGAAAAAACACGACCAAGTATTGGAGCTAATCAAGGTCGTGGAAAATAAATTTTAAAAAAAAATATTCTAATTATATTACAATTTGTTGACACTAATTGTCATTCCACCATCAATAATTATATTTTGACCAGTGATGTAGTCTGCTCCTGGTGAAGCTAGAAATAATGCGGCGTCAGCAACCCATTTACTTTCACCAATTCTATCAATAGGAAGTCTTACACCTCTTGTTTTCAAAAAATCTCTGATAAGTTTAGGGTCATTATTGTAAATGGGTGTTAAGAATACTCCTGGAGAAATTGCGTTTACAGTTATATTGTTTTTACCTAGTTCAAGAGCCCATAATCTGGTGAATGCTAATAAACCTGCTTTACTTACACTATAAATCCCTACTTGTGGATTCGCGCCATTTGCTGTCCCTGCACATGAAGCAATATTGATTATTTTTCCTGAAATTGGAGTAAAATGCTTTTGTCTCCTCATCTGCTTATAAAAGGCTTTTGTTACATTCCAGGCACCTTTCAAATTAATCGCCATTATTTTATCATACATTGCTTCTTTTTGTTTTAAAGTGGGATATAAACCACCATCAATTCCTGCATTGTTAACTAATAAAAATAAGTTGTCGAATTTCTCTAGAACTTTTGTTGACATTTCCTGTACTTGTTTAGAATCTGAGATATCTGCTCTTGCTATTAAAATTTCAACATTATATTCTTTTTGAATAATATCTCGTGTTTCTTCTAAACCTTCCTCATTAATGTCATTAATAACAAGTTTTGCACCTTTACTTGCGAAAGCTAATGCCATTTTTCTTCCAAATCCCCCACTACCTGCTCCGGTTATTAAAGCTACCTTATCTTTTAAAAATTTTTCTTCTGACATTTTATTTCCCTAATAAGTTTTGTTTGATTATCCAAATAAACCTTTATTTTTTTTATATTGTGCTAATAATCTCATTGGTGGCGGTGTTTCAAAGGCAATACTCACATCTAAGACGGCAGGTTTTTTTGATTCTATTGCTCTTTGTAGTGCTGGTTTTATATCCTCTGGTTTTTCAATCTTTTCCCCATAACATCCAAAACCTCTTGCAATTTCAGAATAATCTGTTGGTGGTAAATCAACATCACAATATCTCTTATTGAAACTTTTTTTCTGATTACTCTTTATCATACCCCACGCACAATTATTAGCTATTACAACGATAATAGGTAAATTCAACCTAATAGCGGTCTCTAATTCTTGCACATTAAATAGAAAACTTCCATCTCCGCTTAAACAAATCACGGTTTTTTCTGGTTTAGCTATTTTAACTCCAATCGCATAAGGAATTCCTACTCCTAAATGTCCCATAGAAATTGGAAAAAATGTTGATCGTGAAGGTCGATGTTTTAAATTTATAAATTTATAAGAAAATACTACAATATCACCTCCATCAAGAACAATTTGTGTATCTTCAGGAATATTATTAAAAACTTCATAGATAAGTCTTTCTGGCTTCATTGGTAATTTTTGATAATCAATGATTTTTAAATTTGTATCTAACTGATTCTTACAGAGTTCCTGTAAATAGGTGTTCCATTCGGACCATTCAGTTATTTTATCTTTTGGTAAGGATTTTTCCATTTCGTTCAGTAATTGGATTATAACTGCCTTACAATCACCAATAATTCCTACCTCAATCGGTCTATTTTTACCTATTTCTTTTGGATCAATATCAATTTGAATTATTTTTTGTTTTTGATTCCACATAGGAGCAGCACCATAGAAAATAGTATAGTCCCATTTGCATCCAAAAGACAATATTACATCAGCTTCTGACGCAGCTATTCGATACGCATTATTTATTAAATATGAGTCTAAAAATGTCTTTTGATCCCTTCCAATTGAACCTATACCGTTTATTGTAGTACTGGTAGGAATCATATATGTTTCTGATAAAGTTTTTATCTCATTTGAAGCATTTGAGGCAATAACACCTCCTCCTGCGACCATAAGAGGCTTTTTAGCATTTTTTAAAACTTCAATAGCTTTTTCAATATCTATTGAATTACCCTTAGGTCTATGGAATGTTCTATAGTTCTTTGGATCTAAAACTTTTTTAAGATCTGCTTCTTTTGTTGTTCTTACTAAGGCGGTTTCTCTAAATTCTAAATAAACTGGTCCTTTCCTTCCAGATACTGCGACTTTTATTGCTTTTTGAATTGCATGAGGAATTTCTTCTGGTTCTTCGACTTGTATTTGAGCTTTAGTTATTGGTTTCATCAGTGCAATTTGATCAATTCCCCCTTGTAATATGCCAGTATCTTCAAACATACGACCTATTTGTGCTCCAATAACAAGCATAGGAATTGAATCAGAATTGGCTGCCGCTACTGCTGGTACAAGATGGGTTACACCTGGACCAACAGTTCCAAGACAAACACCAATTTCACCAGTCGCTCTTGCCCATACATCAGCCATATGTCCTCCTGCTTGTTCATGTCTAACCATTACTGTATCAATACCTTCTTCTCTTCCCCATCGTTCAATAGCATCATAGATTCTTAATAATTCACCCCCAACTATTCCGAATATTTTAGAAACTCCTTCCTTCAATAGGCATTTAACAACTAAGTCGCCACCATTTAAAATCTGATTTGACATACCTAGAGCTATTATAAATAAAAGAAAAAGTTTATTGTATTGAAAAATTCAACAAATTTGTACAATCCAGAAATTGAATTATATTATATCTTATTTTACGGTTTTTGCGAATTGTAATTTACTAATTGGGTTTTTTAAAGGAAATTCTCCTTTTAGAATCATCGATTTCAATTGTTCAGCCAACTTAATTGCTCCAAATCTATCAGATTGTCTTAATACGATCGGAACTTTCTTACCTTCAAATTCAATAGCTTTCAAATCTAATTGAAAAGCTTCTGGACATAAATGAGTACAATTACCGCAGTTGAAACACCGGGATCTATCTATAGCTGAGATAATCCCATTCTTTATGATAAAAGCACTGGTAGGACATTTATCAATAGCTTTACATTCTTCACAGTTCTTACAAGCATTAGGATTAAATTTCATAAAGAAATTATTTTCCCAGACATTACCATAAGTAGTTTCACCTATTTTTTCACGTCCGACTAGACTTAAAATTGTTAATTTAACTGATTTATCTGTCTTTACAATATTATTAAAAATTCTTTCATTAAGGATTGGTATAGGGAGTGCTAGACTGCAAATAGGTTCTAATCCATAGGAAGTTTTGAATGCTCCCATATACTCTGGTTTCATTCCTTCAAATGGGGCTAATGTCATCATATTAGGTTTTTCAATATAATTACGGGTTCCTGGTCCCATCAAAAAACCTATTGTTCCATTTACTAGAACTGGAGAACCAACACCAAAAGTTTCAAATTGAGGATCATTTTGAAAGGGATTTAATGCTCCACATCCTGAAAATGTAATTTCTGTTTTATTGGGGGAAAATGGGAGACATGAAAAGATGGTATTGACATTATAAGATTCACAATTTATCATTGCGTTGTAATTCTTAATAGCTTGCCTAGTTCCTGCTAATTTAGCGAATTGCATATCACCTAATCTCATATCTTTTTCAATTTTTTCACCTTCAGCACTCATAGCTACTACTTTTACAAGCTTTCCCTCAACTATATCTCTAAATAATGAGCCACCACAATAATTTTTTATCGTTTTACTCTGTGTTGTTCCATATATAATTAAATCTATAATGCCTAAATATTCATTTGGACATGGTCCAGGAAATCCAGGGATTCCATTCATAAAAACTTCGGTGAACTTCCTCAATGTTTTAGGGGGTGAAAGTCTGAAAGAGAAAATCCCCATAATTCCACTCATTAGCCCTTTGGTTGCTGTTGTAACAATATCAATATCTTCAAATTTGACCGACTTTCCATCGTTTAATTGATCTATTAATTCTTGGACAGTTACTACAACAGCAGTACCATCCTCTACCTTTTTTCTAATTTCTGAAAGTTTTCTTTTTTTAACCAATAGAAATCCTCCCATAAATTCAAAAACTGCAATGTTAAATATTTATTTATAATAAAATTTTTTTATTTTTACACTTCTTTACATAACTAGAAAGAAAATATTAAATTATGAGGTTTTAATATTCTTGTACTATTTTGAATCAAGATTACCTGTAGATTTTGAAAATTATAAAGTTCTTAATCATAAATTAGAAATTTGTAAAAAATTAAGGATTAAAAATTTAATATTAGAACCTAAAAATAAATTTTATAAAATTCCTAATGAAATTAAATATAAAATTGAAGGGCAAAACCCTGAATTCAATTTATTTTATCGAATAAACCTCAAAGTCAATAATCCGGAGGATTTTAAAAAATTAATTAAAAAATTTAATAAATTTCATGATATTCTGTCTATTGAATCATTAAGTAAAGAAGTCCAATTACAAGCTGCTAGAGATTCTAGAGTTGACATAATTTCATTTTCGAATCAAGATATAATTAAAACGCTTACACCAGGAGTGGTATCCCTTTCTAAACAAAATAATTCATTTATAGAATTTTCATTAGCACCTATAATGGTAAATAATAAAGCGATTCAATCTAAAAATTTTAGGAATTTATATAAATTCGTCCAATTGGCGTTCAAATTTAATTCAAATTGTATTATAAGTGGAAATTTCGATGAAATCTATGATCTCAGACATCCTAGAGCTTTAATTAGTATATGTCATTCTCTTCTAGGAATTTCTTTAGTGGACGCTAAAAAAATTTTTACGATAAATCCTTTATCTTTATTAGAAAGGGTTAAAAAGCGTTCTAATACTAATTTTGATCCAGATGTGAAGTTAATAAAAGGTGATGAATTATTGTAAAACAAAAAGAAAGGCAAAGATATATTTTATTTAAAATAATTAAAGAAAATAATTCTAATATCAATCAAAATTCAATATTAAAATCAATATGGCAATCAATCTGGAGATATTTTGGATTAAAAGAAGCGAATAAAATTGGATTATGGTTGATGGAACTTAATCTGGATGAGGAATATGGAATTATGAGGTGTTCTCATCAAACGAAGGAAATAATAATTACAGCTCTAAGTCTTGTGAAAGAAATTAAAGGTGTAAAGGTGATTTTGTCTCCTATAAGGACTTCAGGTACTATTCACTCGTTGAAAAAGCTAATTGATAAAATGGGAAATAATTAAATGAATAAGTTGATTTGAATTAAAAAATGAAAATTTACAATTTAACAAATGCATATATTCAACGGATTAATAATACATCTGAAACAGCAATCAATATTTCATTAGAAAAATTTAAGGATCTAGAGAAATATCCCTTTCTTTTAATCATACAGTCATTTATTGAAAATTCAATAAAAATATCAATATATCCACTTGAAAAAGATAAAATTACTAAGATAACATTTTTATCGATAAAATTTTCTGAAGAAATTTATGATTTAATAAAAAGAATACTTCAAAAATTTCAGGTTATCCACACATCAGGGGTACTTTTTGTCGGAGAACATCTTTATTACGAGTGTTATTTAAATTTAAGCCTGGCAGAATCAAGAGCGATGAAACTTAATAAAACCTTAGAAAATATTAAAAATATATTTAAACAAATAAAAATAGAAGAAATTGGGCTCATTAAAAGCTAATTGAATTAATCATGAGTATATGGAAAATTCTTTTAAAACTACCAGATAATGAAAATGAGGAACTCGAGTTATATGATGCAAAAACATACTTTGGAGGGTACTTAAAAATTAAACGAAGTTTCTTTAATTCCCTTACTAAAACAATTAAAATGACAAAAAAATATTATACTCAAAAAGCAATTGAGAAAGTCTTTAGTCCTGATAAAGAAGATTGGACTCTTAATCCCTGGATGCTTATAATTGCTAAAGAAGAGGATAAAAAAACCCCATTTTGGTTTTTTATAAAAAGAGAAAAAGATTTATCTGGTTCTCTGGTAGCAATTGGGCCTAAATCATTTGCGGAATATAATAATCAAAATTTATCAGAAGCAAAGAGAGAAATAAAGCGCCTGATTAATTACATAATAGTCTATCTTAATAAATTTAGATGTGTTATTATTCTTCCGAGTTTTATTAGCTAAAATAAAAGCATTAGATCTATTTTAAAGAGAGATCTTTAGAATTTATGATCGATTTGTAAACTTGATGTCGAATTTTTTAAATTCAATTAATTTTATGCGAAAAATATTAAATTATATTTTAATTATCACATTTTATATCTTGGTCTAACAGAAAAAAGAAGAATTAAAAAATTAATGGCTTTTGAATCGTGAAGAGAGTAGGTTTCAAAGTATTTGTATGTTTAGTAATTATCAATATTACTATTGTTTCAGTATTTTTTGTAACTAAAGGAGATTGTGCAGCAGTGGAAATTGATTCTAAGTATGGTGAGTCCCCAGTAATTGATGGCTATATTGACTCTTCACACAGAGAATGGGACAAAGCTTCTAAAATAAATGTTAATTTAGATGATTTACCAATAGATTTATGGGTTATGCAAAATTATGAAAACCTATATGTTTCAATACAAATTGAACTGGAAGCTATTGCACGTAAAAATACTGAATTCATAGGGCTATTAATATCTAATAGTTCTGCTGAGACACAAGAAGATTTTATTGATGCTAAGATTATTCAGTTTATAAATATTTCAGATAACATTTACAGTTATTTCGACTATAAAATAAATAACAGTGCTTTTTTAAATGATACTGTTTATAATGGAAATGGAGCAGCAGAACTGGATGGTATCATATCTACTTATGAATTTTCTCTACCAATTAAAAAATATATTAACAATGAGGAAGATGCAGCATTAGATTTTGGAAATGGCTTTGCTTTTAATATTTCTTATGGTGTGACACCCGTTTATCCTAGCGGTATCATAAAAAGCACAATAGTTCTTATTAACATAGCAGCTTTATCTTACCCCACCCCTCTAGCTGTAGAAGTAATCTTATTTACTCTATCTATTATTACTTTTAGTATTGGAGGAATCCTTCTTGGTTTTTATATTTATAAAATTTTTAGATTAAAAGAAAATATGGAACGATATAAAAGGTAAAATGTCAAAAATTCCAAAAGAATCAGAAAATAAACTTAAATCAAAGAAAAAAAATCGAAATGATGATGATTTTGCTTTTCGATCTGTTTTAATATCAGCGATTTTTGGATGTATACTTTTTATTATATCATTTCTCTTTAATGTAGAGATTATTACTATTTTCATAAGTGGTGAAATATTGTTTACAATTATTGATGTCATTTTAAAAACATTTTTGGTCTTATTATTTTTCATATTTATAACAACCAGTTATGGCAATTATAAAGAATTAGTTGGTAAACCATTAAATTGGAAAGATTTGCTTGTTATCATAGTACTTTCTATTGGTCAAACAATCATGAATCTTTGGGTTTTTGCACTAACTCTTTTTGGTGTTTTTATAATTTTAATCTACTTATATTTAGTTCAAGAGTTCTAAAGGTATAAATAAATCAACTATAATCTGATTATGAATTCAGATTTCTTATTTATTGGACATAGAGGAACAAGGACCATTTTTGATGAAAATACTATTAGTGCTTTTGAGAATGCAATAGCTTTTGGCGCAAATTGCATCGAATTAGATGTTCAAATGTGTAAGGATAGAGAGATTATTGTTTTACATGATTCTACTTTAGATAGAACTACTACAGGAACCGGTCTTATCCAGAATTATAACTATAATGAAATTAAACCTTTAAGAACGAAGAATCATAATCAAATGATTCCTTTGTTATCTGAAGTTCTGAAAATATTAAAATCTAAAACGCGATTTATAATAGAGATAAAACAGGATAATATAAGTGGTGACATTTTAAAAATTGTTAAAGCTCAAAAATTATTAAAAGATTGTATTTTTAGTTGTAGAAATTTACAGGAACTGAAGAAGATCAAATTGAAATATCCAAATATTAAAGTTTGTTATAATATTACAAAAGGATTAGGATTAAACCTTCAAGAATTTTTAGATTTAGGTAGGCTCAATAAATTAAAATTTAAACCAGATATAATAAATTTGAGATCAAATTTGATAACTAAAGAGTTTATTGAAGTGTGTACGATAAATAATATAAAATCTTTAGCATGGGATTTTCTATCTTATCAGAATCCTTTTATAGAAATAAAATCATTAATAAAGGCAGGAATTGATGGAATTTTATTTGATGATCATAGAAATATTCCTGAAATTAGATGTTGGTATGACTTAAATTAATTTGTATCCTTTATAGTTGAGAATCCACTAGGCAAAAATAGAAGGATTGTATCTATAGATAATAATTTAGTCCAGATTTTTAATTCCTTCTCAACTTTGTTTATAAAGTAAGATTTAATATCTTTTGCTAACTTTCCCTTTGTTTTTGTTTTTGACTTTGATGGAATAATTGTTATATAATTTTTAGTTTTTGATTTTATTGCTGATTCTGGACCACAGATAATTTTAGGGAAAAAAATTTTATCTTTATGATTCATTATGTCATCTAATTCAATCAAATTTAGTCCTATTGTCAATTCAGTTTTAGCATTTTTAATAATATTCTTTTTTCCCGAAATTATAAATGATCCTTTGGATAAAAATTCTCCAGAAGGGGGACTTTTAGAAATTTGATTAGGATATACATAAAATACATCAACTATAAGCCAATTTTCCTTCCATGCCCTCGAATAACTAGCAACAAAATCTCCAGCTTCTTTAATAGTAGCTCCAGGGATTTTTTGATTATCTGGATTTTTAACAACAACCAACGGAGAACCAGCAAAGTTTGTATGAAAGACTAAATCATTTTGCTCAATATGTTTTTTAAATATTACTTCATTAGAGGATGCATCTCTACCTCCAATAATTAAAAAATTGTCAGAGGAAATAAACCATCTGTACTTTTCATACCATTTTTTTTTTGGTTTCTTTATTAAGAAGTCTATTTCTGCTTCAATTGATTCCTTTTTTAGCTTCAACTCTTCAATCTTTTCCAGAGTCTTTTTTATTGCTTCCAAGGTTCCTTTTATTTTCTTATCAGCTTTTTTCCCTTTCGTATAAATTATGTTTGCATTTTCACCGATAGACTTATTTAGATCCAAATAAACACTGTTATCATTAATATTTATTATAAGTTGGTTAGTTGATGGAACTATTTTTTCAAAGAACTCTGATCCGTCTAAATTATCATATTTTGCAGCTTTTAATTTATCATTTATTATCTCCCATCTGTAATTCTTTTTTTTAGCATCTAAAATGACTGCTTTTAATTTTTCTAAGGAGTTTAAATTTGCATATATCAAATCTCCAATTCTATAGTATTTTACCTTTTTCTCTTTTAGATCATCGAGGTAGTCTCTCTGATTTTTTAAGATTTTATTTTGAGCTTTAATTTGGTCACTAATTTTTTGATCCTGTGGATTCTTTATTCTTTCAGAATATATTTTAGAATAAAATTCATCTACAGCTTCATTAAAAGAACTAAAATACTTTTTTTTGTAATCATTAAGAAGCTCAATTTCAAAAGGGAGAACTGAAATTTGATTGTTTTCTTGATCAAATACAATATGTGCGTTTATTTCACCAAATAATAATTGGTTTCTTAAATTTTTAAATGATTCATACAATTTCTCATATTGATTATCAGTAAGATTTTTCCCTAATGTATTTTTATCAATATTAGCTCTATAACATATCTCTTCACTATATAGTCCAGAAATGTGTATTTTTCTTGAGAGATCTCTTACAATTTCAGCGTTAGAATTTTCAAAAAGAGAAATAAAATCTTGCTTTTTCATATTTAAAAAGTTTTTTCCTTGAGTTTTGGGAAAAACGTAATTTTTATTTGCTAAAAGATCTCTATCTTTAAACTTTCTATACTTTTTAGCTATTTTTATTATATTATTTTCATCAAGGAGTAGAAAGTTGCCTTTATTAAATAATTCTACTATAAAATTCCAAGGATTTTCTCCTTTATTACTTAACTCAAAAATTATTATTCTATCAAACTCATATTGATAGATGCGTATTATTTTACGATTTTTTAAGATTTTTCTCAGAGAAATGATATATTGACTAGGATAATCTGGGATTGGATAATCATATTCAGTTAAATTAATACGAGAATCTTTCTTAATAATTAAATTTTTTTTTCCAAATTCAGTATTAATTCTTAAAATTAAGAATTCTTCTACTTCATATATATTTAGGATTGTTCCGTTTACTAGCATTAAATCTAGTTCCTTAGTAATAGCAAATACATCAAAATTTGAAAATTCTATAGATGGCTTAATCATTTTAGGTTTTATTCCCTGTTTATCAATAATATATAATGATTTTTATAATAAATAATATTAATAATAATAATTATGGGAAGGCGCAAGAAGGTTGACATTAAGAAAAAAAGGCAAAGATTAATAAAGGAAAAGAAGAAAGAACTCAAAAAACAAACGGTTCATGTTGAAAAAAGGCCTTCAAAATCATTTGATCTACGTATGGAAAGAGAAACAAAACTATACTGGATTCGTGCGATTACTGGAGCTCTTAGTGCATTTATAGGACGTTTAATATTTGGATTTATTGGATGGTTTTTATTTATTTGGATGTTAGTTTGGTGGTTTATATTTCCTTTTATTGTTAGTTTTAATATTTTAAAATATGAGTATGATAAAGAAGAATGGACATGGAAGAATATTATATTACCAGGAATTGGTATGTACTTCTTCTTATTTATGATTGTTGGGGTATTTACTCACACAATTCTTAATTATATTCCAGAATTTTCTTCAATTCTAGAACTCTTCATATAAATCTATTTTATTTTGTTATAACTGAATTCTTTGTTTTACTTTCATCTCTTTCTTCTCTTTTGAGGTAAAAACAATTTCTTCCAATTTATAAATTCGTTCACAGTATACACATTGAATTTTTAAAGGCTTTTCTTCTAATACCAGAAATTCAGTATCAATAGGCTCTTTTTCTGAATTCGAAATACAAGTTTGATTGACACATAAAATCAATTTCTTAATTATTTTTGGAAGTTCAACTTTTTTCTTTTCAATAACCTTATAATTTTCAATCAGAGAAATTGTAGCATTAGGAGATAAGATAGAAATTTGTTGCATTTGAGTTTCATTAAGAAAAACATTCTCTATTTTAATAATATCTTTTGTTTGATATTTTTTTGAGGAGACATTAACTCCTATGGTCATTAAATTTTTAGATTCGTCAATACCGGTAAGATTTAGTATGGTAACAGCATAACCCGCATCAATATGGTCAATAACTGTTCCTTTCGATATTTTATCTATTTTTAATTTTTCTTCTAACATTTTCATCTAAAAAATTATCTTGATTGAAAAAATTTTTGGATGTTATATGATTAAAGAGAAATTGAAATAAAAATTAATATGGTGGTTAGGCAGAAATTAAAAGATAAATTATCATCAATATTCAGATCAAGATAATCTAATAGCCCAATTATCATCGCACCTACAACAGGGATTAAAAACACTGTTTCTATGCTGAAATGATGATAATTTTCTAAAATCAATAACATTGAAAAACCGGAGACAAAAGCTGCTATAATACCAGTAATTAAACCCTCATAAGTCTTATTAGTTTGCCTAATTTTATGTTTTCCTATTGTTCTACCGATTAAATTGGCAGTTACGTCCCCAAAAACGGACATAGTCATTGATAAACATATGATTATTGGTCCTATAGGCTGAATTAAACCATATAATAAAATTATTGAAAAACATCCAATACTCATAGAGATATGCGGTCCTAGTCTCATATGTAATTCTTTTTCACGTAAAAGCTGATTAACTGGCTTTAAAGGATAAATTTCGGGGGTTAAGATTCTAATAATATCCGCAGTTAATAGACCTACTAATGAGATCCCTACTAAAAAAACGACTAAGTTTTGGTTTAATATACCTAGAGGGAAATAAAAGAAAATTATACCAATTACAATAAAATGGGTTAGCTTTCTATATAATTCGTATTTAAAAGGGAGTTCTTTAAAAGATTTAAATTTTAAATTATTATTAGTTCTCTTTTGAATCTTTATTCTTTGTTTCTCTCTAGAAATAAACAGAAAAAACAGAGGTAGAAAGACTATTATAAATATAATCATCAATAAATTGAATGGAAACGCTATAAATTCTCTAATTGGGAGATTAAAAAAATTGATAAGGATTAAATTGACAGTAATAGACATTATAAAAACTAATCCGTTGATTAAATTGTTAATAAAAGCCCCTTTTTCTCCTTGTTTTTTGGCTAAGGTGGCAATATAAAAAATAATAAGTCCATAAAAGTACAAATAGCACAAAATTATTATTGAAAGAATATTCAAGAATCATCAAATTCATGAAATTTTAATATTTAAAAGATCCTTTCATTTTAAGATTTTCTTGAAGTAAGAAAAAGAAGAATTTTTATAAAAAAAAAAGTAAATTAAAATTTAGAATTGAGATTCATCTATGACTGGCATTTCTTTTGAATTTAAAGCTTCTTTAATTTCATTAGTAGGTAATTCATATTCAATCAATTCTCCTTCCAAGTACTTCTTATAAGCAAGTATATCAAAAAAACCATGGCCGCTAAAATTAAATACGATAACCTTTTTTTCATTATTTTCTTTAGCTTTTAATGCTTGGTCAATAGTTTCTTTTATAGCATGAGTTGTCTCGGGAGCAGGAAGTATACCTTCCGTCTTAGCAAATTGAATACCCGCTTTAATAACATCAGTCTGATGGTGCATTGTTGTTTCCATTAAATTATTATTACGCAATATAGAAATAATAGGCGCAATTCCATGATATCTTAAACCACCTGCATGAATTGGGCTAGGAACGAAAGTATGTCCTAAGGTATGCATCTTTAGAATCGGTCCTTTCATTGAAGAATCTCCAAAATCCCATCGGTATTCTCCTTTACAAACACTTGGACAAGCCCGGGGTTCTACACCAATTATTTCCATATTTGGATTTATTCCATCTAATTTATCTTTCACAAATGGAATCATCATCCCGGCAAAATTCGAACCACCACCCATACATCCAATTAAGATATCTGGTTTTTCAATACCCACTTTTGCGAGCTGGAGTTTAGTTTCTTGTCCTACTATAGTTTGATGTAAAAGTACAAAATTTACTACGCTTCCAAGAGAATATTTAATCTTATCACTTTTCATACTGCTTTCCAACGCTTCAGATATTGCAATACCCAAACTCCCTGGGTGATTTGGATCTTTTTCCAGGAATTTTCTTCCAGATTCAGTTAAATTCGAGGGACTCGCATAGACTTCAGCATTAAAAGCCTTCATTAATATTTTTCTACCAGGTTTTTGGAAAAAACTAGCTCTTACCATAAATACTGTACATTTGAGGCCAAATAAATTACATCCATATGCTAAAGCCGATCCCCATTGTCCTGCTCCTGTTTCCGTAACTAATTCTTCCAA
>JBHLNK010000043.1:0-29513 GCA_048941625.1 Promethearchaeota archaeon
CTCCTTGAACTCCTAAAAGAATACTAGGAAAAACATGGTTTTTTATAGGTGGATAAAATGAAATTAGAATAGCATATTTATAACTATTAACAATTTCTCTCATCTCATTTGTGGTTGGAGAGTGTGGAGGACAATTTATGCTTGTTCCAAAGCCAAAACAGACAGGAATTTGGCATTTCCAACGTACACGTGGGTCTATTACAATCTTTTCTGTTGTTATTAATTTCGCATGACCACTAGCTTTAACTTTTGCTTTTAATATTACTTCTTCAATGATTTTATTAGACCTTTCAATAAGTTCCCTAAATACTTTTTCATCAGGTTCGAATCTTATTGGAGATGGTGGACGGTCTTTTGTTTTTGGCAATAACCTCCTCCATTTGAAAGAAATTTTTGACCATTCTTTATCAACTTCAGGAATTAATTTTTGCGCCATAAGTTCCTCAACTTCGTATGTACTTTTTTTTACTTAAATATTCATTTATTTATTAAAAATTTATGTTCATTTACTGCCGTAAAAATATTTCTTATGCAGTAATTAGATTATAATATAGATACTATAATATATAAAGCTAGGTAATTGTGTTTAGACAACTTAAAGTAGCAAAAATTATCAAAATAAATGCAACAGATCAAGAATAATAAAGAGAAATCTAGGTGTTTATTAATTCATTTTTAATTTAATCATTAACCATTAATATCTCTTTACTAGATCCTTCTATAAATTCAGTGAATTTGAAGATTAACTGATAATCAATTTTGGAAATTTATTTTTTTTTTCTAATTCTTCTTGAATTATCTTGTCTAGCAACTCTTCACGTTCATTTCCTGAAAAAACTTCTAATTTTCTTATATTTAAAGGATCTACTTTTTCTCTTAGTAATTTTATTTCTTTAATTGTTGGAGGTGAAGTTTCTTTCAAGTCATCCTGCTTAATTAACTCGAATCCTGTTGAACTTATTACAGTTTCAAGGTTAACGCCAGGATGAATTGATCCCAATTTCATTCTTTTAGTTATTTCATCAAAAACTAAATAAGCAAGATTTGTTATAACACATTGAGGTCCTGCACCTCCACATATGGATGGCTTTCCATCAGGAAAACCTACTCCAGAGATAAAATCAAGTTTATCAGAGGGGACGAATGTTCTTGTATCATGCCGAGGGGTGTAGAGGAATGAACCTCGAGCATAAAACATACTAAAGTCAAGTATCCCCGCAGCTCCAGGAAGCCTTATTTTTGGTTTATTCCAATCACCAATGCAGATGTTATTTGTATTTCCATAATGATCAATCTGAGCAGGTCTAAAAAACTCAATGGTTGTTAATTTATCAGATGGAAGTGATTCTAAAGTGCATTCTACACTATCTTGAAATCGATATGCTCTAGCGGTATTCATTTCCAAATAAAGCAAACTCACTTCACGAGGTTCTAAGACAAATGTATTTCCCATAATATAATGATATATTGCATCAGGTGCGTGAGTTACTTTTGCCAAAGTGAATGCTGCCCATACCATTGGAGTTGCAACCCCTACAATCATTACATCATTATTCCTGACTTCACGAGCCATTAAGACTGTCATCAATTCATCGGTAGTATAATCTTCTGATAATTCACTCATGATATTTACCTCCTATAATAAAATCTTTAATATTGTTTTTGCTCCTCCGCAACTTTCTAAATATTCCACATGAGACTTACCCATTATGAAATTCTTCTTATAATCTTCAAAATTAGTTTTTAGATAGTGTTGGATATGAAGTGGATCAAATGTATATATTGGATAACATGAAGTTGGATGCGCCCCGAAAGGAATTTTAACTACTGCAGTAGTTGTTTGGATTGGTAATTGTGCTTTTCCTTGTAAATGGCGAATATCTTCTGTTTCGACTAACTTTTCACATGTAATAATTGTGGTTTTTGCTGTTTTTCCCATATCGGCATCCATCCATACAGCTCCAGCAATATTACCATTTCCAAATTCGTCAGCATATGGAATATGTAAGATTGCTACATCCAAATCAATTTTAGGTAAAGCCATGACTTCAATCCCTGAACCGAGAGGATCTTCAATTTGTTTGATATCATTTCTTACTTTTATCATATCTGTTCCTATGATACCCTTTAATGGCATAAAAGGTACTTTTAAGTAGGAGGCTCTTAACCCTAATGCTATAGTAGCTTCACTTTCCTCAGATATTTTAACTTTTCCTGATTCTACTGCTTTTCGATAATTAGGTGCCATTCCAAAAATCTCCATCCCTACAAAACAACTTCTAACTTCCGAGACACAACCTCCAGCTATTAACATATCAATTTCAATTCCCCCCACAAATGTGCATAATGATAGATCTTTCTTTCCTTGTTTAATAATCTCTCTGCAGGCACTAATAGGCTTTCTCCAAAATGAGAGTCCACCAAAACCTACAAGATCTCCATCATTAACATATGTTGAAATAGCCTCATCAATAGACATTAATTTACTTGATCTAATTCACAATCCCCTCATTTTATCTGAGAAATTCTGATGATATTTACGATCAATTTATGCTTAATTAAAAACCTTATACTCCATTTTTAGACTTAAGATCTAGAATATAACTTAATTTTTCCTTGCTTTATCTAAGTCTTTTTTCAATTTTACAAAAAATTCTGGAGTTGAAATTTGATGTGGTATCGGATATCTGGTACCAAATTTATGTGTCTCCTCCAAACCCTCAATAATCTCATTAATTATCTTAAAAGGGATAGACGCTATTAGATCGCTATCTTCTGCTTTTCCAAAACGACGATCACCAAGGCATGGAAAAGCAATTTGTAATTCACCAGTAAGTATAGCTTTTGAAATAGTATCAGCGCATACTCCATCACAAAAAGTTGACATTGATACTCTCCCTCCTTTCTTCCATAAATATCCCTGTATAATTCTCATCATTTGGGCTGAATTCCCCCAGATTAAAATTAGATCTGGCTTAAAATCAATACGACCTAATGCTCCTGATACTATAGCGGAGTATTGTCCATATGGAACTAATGGCATTGAAGCAGTTGTTTTTTTAGCAGCTTCTTTAGTTTCATTATATCTCCCAACAAAAAAGGCACCTTCCTCAAAAAGTTTAGTTTTTTCCTCAAAACCTATAGATATACCTGCTAGAGGGCATAAATTATCTTCTTTTGAACAAACCATCGTCCAACCATAATATCTAGAATAACTAAATATTTGGCATAAAACAACTTCATGTTGTGGCCTTTTTAAAAATTTGATGTTCTCATAACTTTCAGATTCTCTAAATAATTTTACTCCAATTGGAAATGTAGCTAATCGAAGATATTTATTTAATTGACTATCTAAAATCTCATATTTTCCCATAAAATCACAATCTTTTAGCATTAAAAACTAATTAAATAATAATGTATTTCAAAATATAATAAATTATTATTTTGGATCTCAATGAGTGCAAATAGAAAAAGACTGAAAGAAGGTTTGGTTCAAGTTTACTTTGGACGAGGAAAGGGTAAAACAACTGCAGCAATTGGGCAAGGTATTCGCGCAACTGGGCATGGATTCAAAGTATATATGATACAATTTATGAAAGGTAATTATAAATATGGCGAAATCGAAGCTATCAAGAACATACCCAATTTTGATTTAAAACAATTTGGTAGTACTGAACTTATAGCGGAGCCTGGTGATTTTGATCTGGAAGAGGGAAAGAAGGCATTAGATCATGCAAAAGAAATTCTTTTAAGTGAAGAATATGATATTGTTATTCTTGATGAAATCGGAGTAGCAATATCTATGAATGTTATTCCGGTCGATCCAGTATTAGAACTAATAAAAATAAAACCAAAAAAAGTCGAGTTAATCCTAACAGGTGGACCAAAAATGCATCCTAAGATAAAAGAAGCTGCGGATCTAGTAACAGAAATGCGAATGATTAAACACTATTACACCTCCCAGGGTATTACTGCTAGATATGGAATAGAATACTAACTATATAATATTCAATTTGATAAAATAAGGAAAAATGAGTTTAGAATCATTATACAACAATATAGAAAATGACCTTGAAAGAGAAGCTACTAATAAGTTTGAATCAAGAAATGAATATCTAAATTGGCAAGATGAAATTTATAAAAAACATAATTATAAAGCATATGGTCTGAAAGTTCCTGAAATTGATAGAATTATAAAGAATTATTTAACTAAATTTAACAAATTATCATTTGAAGAAAGAATTAAATTAGTTCGCAAATTTTATAAATCTGATTATATTGCACAATCGAGTTTTGGGTTGAAACTACTTAAAATTAGCCTTCCCCGATTAACGCCTAAAAAATTTGAAATAATAGACGAAATTTGTGGTTACTTAAGACATTGGGGTCCAACTGATTCGTTCTCTTTATATATTATGCAACCAATATTAAGAAATTATCCTAATGAGGCTAAACAGTTATTAAAAAAATGGAATAATTCTAATCATAAGTGGAAAAAACGTTGTAGTGTAGTAACATTTACTAGAAAAATCGGAGCTGAAGGCAAGTATGTAAATTTTGTTTTAGAAATGTGTAATAATTTAATATGGGAAAAAGAAGATTTGGTCAGAAAGGCAGTAGGATGGGCACTTAAAGATAACATGCTTGGAAATAACAAACAAAAAGTATTAGATTATGTAAAAATGTTAAGGAAAAAAGGAGTATCTTCTACCATAACTCTATACGCTATTCGAAATATAAAGGGAAAAGAACGAGAAGAAGTCTTAAAAATCAAACCTTTAAAATAGAATAAGCTACTATTTTCCTGACTACATTTACTCTTCATTAATAGATTATTTAAAATGATTATATTCAGAAACTTAAATAACAAAGCGATTAAGTTTTTATAAAAAGAAAGGAATAACAAAAATATGAATGAAGGGAAGACTTTTCAGATAAAAAAGATAACTTCTGTTTGTGGTCTGGATTGTGCTAATTGCCAAATATATCAAGCACCATTCAATCAAGCTCTAGCGGCTAGATTGGTTAAGATGTTTAATAATATGTGGGATAATGTTAAACCTGAAGATTTTCATTGTAGTACGTGTAGAGGTGAGCTATCAGAATGCTGGACTAAGCAGTGTTGGATTAGAGATTGTTGTGTAAATGACAAAAAATTAGATTTTTGTTATCAATGCCCAGAATTTCCTTGTAAGGGATTAGAAGAAAGAGCAACAAAAAGTAAGAGATATTTAAGGGCATTAAAAGATTTTAAAAAAATAAAATCGAAAAAGAAATAATTTAACATTCTTTTCAATGATTTCATAGCTTTTAAGTTCTTATTGTATAAATAGAGTTAAAATCCCTTAATTAATTTCTAATTAATTTTTAAAGATACTCACATTTCTAGTATAATTAGTATACAAATTTGAGATTTAAAATCATAAGAATTAAAATTCTTCTTTAACTCAAAATGTTAATAGATTAAAATTTATTCAAAATAAAAAATAAAATGATGGTTATATGGGAAAATTAGCACGAAAAGTAGCAATGGTTGGAGCAGGAATGAGTAAGTTTGGAGCACATTTTCCACATAAAAGAAATCCTGATTTATGGATTGATGCATGGTTAGATGCTGTAAGCAGAGTCGATAATGGTATTGAACCTAAAGATATTGACGCTTGTTATGTTGGTAATTACTCTTCAGATCTATTTAATCATCAAGGACATCTTGGACCACAAATGGCAGATCTAGTGGGATTAGTCCCAAAACCAGCAGGACGTTTCGAGGGAGCATGTGCTAGTAGTGGTATTGCATTACGCCAAGCAATTTTAGCGATCGCATCAGGTGTTCATGATGTAATAGCTGTTGCTGGTGTGGAATGTATGACAGAGTTACCCACTACGGGAGTCACCGATGTTTTAGCAACAGCTTCAGACAGTCTATTTGAATACCCAGCAGGAGCAACCTTTCCAGGATTATATGCAACTTTAGCATCAGCTCATTTTCATAAATATGGAACTACAGTGGAAGATTTGATGAGGGTTGGAATCAAAAATCATGAAAACGGTAAGGAAAATCCATATGCTCAAATGCAATCCTCAATAGCAGATATGATGAAAAGTAAAATAGCAAAAATCGAGAAATCAGGAGGAGAAGTTCCTGATTGGAAGGATGAATTTGACTATCTTAAAAGTAGTTCAAATCCAATAATTGCTTATCCTTTAAGGTTATTCGATTGTAGTTTAATAACAGATGGAGCAGCTTGTGTATTTTTAGCAGCAGAAAATGCGGTTAAAAATTTTACTGATACACCTATATGGATAACTGGTACTGGCCAAGGCAGTGCAGCGTTATCTTTACATGATAGAAATGATTTAACCAGCTTTATTGCCACTAAAGAAGCAGCAAGACAAGCATATGAGATGTCAGGATTAAAACCTAAAGATATCCAAGTTGCAGAAGTTCATGATTGTTTTACTATTGCTGAAGTGGTTGCCTTAGAAGATTTAGGGTTTTATGAAAAGGGTAAAGCTGTTGAAGCGATTAGAGAAGGGGAAACGAAAAGAGATGGGTCTTTACCAATTAATACTAGTGGCGGTCTGAAAAGTAAAGGACATCCAGTTGGTGCAACTGGAGCAGCATTTTGTGTAGAAGTATTTAAACAAATGAGAGGTATCGCTGAAAGAAATAGACAAGTTAAATTCGATGTAGATAGAATGATGGCTCATAATTTGGGTGGTTCCGGTGCTACATGTGTAGTAACAATATTTGAAAAATAGAGGTGTAAAAAATGACTGAAAGCGAAAGAGATTTTACAATAAAAAGCTATTTAGATTATTTATCTGAAAAGAAATTAATGGGTTCAAAATGTAAAGATTGTGGAGAAACTTACGTTCCTGTAAGGAAATTGTGCACTAAATGTAATAAGGCGAATATGGAATGGAAAGAAATGTCAGGTAATGGTAAAGTTGCAGCTTTTACAAGTATTACGGTAGGAACTCCATTTTTTGTTGAAAAAGGATATGATAGAAAAAGACCTTATTGTTTTTCAGTAATAAAATTAGATGAAGGTCCTATGGTAAGTGGTCAATTAATAGGAGTAGAGGAAAGCAAACCTGAAACAATTAATATTGGAATGCCTGTAAAAGCAACTTTTATTGAAACAGAAATTAGAGGTGAAACAAGGGTAGACCTAGGTTTTGAGCCTAAGTAAACTTAATTTTTTATTTTCTTTATTTTTTATAATTTTAAATATAAATTCATTTCAGCTATATAACACTAGGTGGTTTTAGATAAAAAAATTCTATAAGATCTTGATCCCGGTCATAATTACATCAACTTTAATCATTTCTACGGTTTATTTATCTCTGCCTTCACCACCCATTAATATCCAAAACTATGAGAAAAATCTGCAATTTAATAGTGAGAATGCTTACACTTATATTCAAGATCAATTAGACATTGGATTTCGAATACCTGGAACAGAAGAACGAGTAAATTGTTCTAATTATTTTATCTCTAAATTTGAGGAAATTGACAGTAATTTTACTTATATATTTCATAATTTTACCACTCATTTAACCGAATGTCAAAATTTACTTTTTAAATTAAATGAAAATCAATCAAATATTGTAATTTTAAGCGCACATTATGATTCACGTGCAAGGGCAACAAAAGATCCTATATTGGCAAATAGAAATAATCCTGTTCCAGGTGCAAATGATGGGGCGAGTGGATGTGCTGTTTTAATTGAACTTGCAAAGATTTTATATCTTGAACGTGAAAATCTATCTTGTCAAATCTGGTTTCTTTTTTTTGATGCTGAAGACCAAGGAAGAGATAATGATTATGGAATAGATGGATGGGATTGGTGTGAAGGGTCTCAACGGTTTGTTACTGATATTGATTATTACTATGATTCAGAAACAGAGGATTTTGAGTGTATGATATTATTGGATATGGTTGGAGGAGAGAATTTAAGATTTATCAATGAACAATATTCAACTTCATCCTTATTGGATGAAATTTTTGCTATTGGAAGAGGACTAAGTTATTTTTATCAATTTCCTACAAATGCCGAAACTCAATCAATTATAGATGATCACTTATCATTTGTTAATTTTGGTATTCCTTCAGCTGATCTAATAATTAATTTTTGGAATAATCCTGGATGGCCTTATCATCATACTATCCAAGATGATATTGCTAACATCTCAAAAACTAGTCTTGAAATTACAGGAAGAACGGTTGAACAATTTATCTATAATAATTTTTACGATGATTCAAATAATTTCTATCAAGGTAATTATCCGTGGGGAAACGATAGAAATCTACTAAGTCTTGAGTTATTAATCACTATTATATTAATTATTGCATTTGTGGGAGTCATTTCCATCTTATTAATAGTAAAAAAAACAGATTCTAACAAAAAAGTTGATCTTTTCAATCAGAAATAATTTCTAATCACTTATATTTTATTAATGTTCCACATTGATTACAATATTTTACTGTCATAGCTAATTTTATACCACAAAATTTACAGTAACGTGATAAATCTTGGGCTTTTTGTTTATGCTTAACTGTGACTTGAGGCATTTTTTTTATTGCCTTACTTTTAAGTTGAGAATCCTTCGTTAGTGATTCCTCAATTAGTCTATTCTCTGTTGAATTTGAAACTTTAGGAGCTATAAATTCCTCCGAGACGGATTCGATAAGCTTTTCTTCTTTTTGCCCGATAAATTGATCAGATAATTGTTTCTTTTCAGTTTCAACAAGATCATTCTCTACAGGTGGTATTTCAGTTAATTTTGATTTCCATTTGTCAGATTTTGGTGAAATTTCTAGAACTTGATGAGAGGGTTTAATATCAATCTTTTCTTCTAATTTTTCTTTTGAAGGAACAAATATATCTCTTTCTTTGATTTCTGTTTTATTAATTTCAGTTATTGGTTTTTTAGCTACTTTTTGTTTTGTTATTTGGTTTAATATGGAAACTTGCTCTCTTTCATCATATAACTTGAAATCATTTACTGTAGCAACTCTTATACTATCACTTGAACCACAAATCTCGCAATATGTTTCATAATAAAATTTATTAGGTCTTTGAGGTCCAATAGGTTCAGGTCTATCAGTAAAATTATTGCATTTAACACAGAAATAAGGATTTTTTTTTAAAAACAAGTTTTTCTCTTTAAGGGACATTGTTTTATAAAATTGAGATTTTGGACTTTTTTCAATAGTTCTCTTCTTTATAATTTGCTCATTTGCCAAATTTTTTTCATCTTTTATTGTTTTTAATTTGTATTCATAGAAATCCCTTTTCTTAGCTTTTCTTAGGGTATGTCTAAATCCACAGCTTTCACAATATTCTCTAGGAGTATCGGTAAAATTTCCACAGTTATCACAAACCAGTGGTTGTGCTTTTAAAAAAGCTTTCCAATTTTGCTTTAAAGGACTTTCAATATAGGAAGGAGTATCATAATCCTTTCTTACCATTTTTAGACACTATTGAGGATAATTTCAATTAAATTAAACAAATAATTCTTGGATATTTTAGAATATAAACATTTGTATGATTTAAACTAAAAATGATAGTTGATTACTTATTTCTTGAATCCTAAAATTGCTCGATGTCTTGTTCCATCATCATAGATTTCTAATAAATTGAAAGAACTAAATACCTCATGGATTTCTTCTAAAGTAAAAAAATGGTGTGGTAGACCTTTTTCTGAACCACTTTGAGGGTCATAAGTCCCTTCTTCAATTTCTTCCAAATTCCATTCATCAAAATCTGCCCTTTCTTTTAATTTTGGGAAGGTTATAAAAATTAAACCGCCTTTTTTCAGTACTCGTTCAATCTCTTTTACAGTTATGATAATGTCTTTCATTAGGTTATGATGTATCACCTGGATAGAAATAATAGCATCAAAAAAATTATCCTCATAAGGAAAAATTTTTTCCATTCTATGTACTATCAATTCCGCTTCCAAACCTTCCTCTGCTAACCATTGCTTTGTAAGTGAGAGACCTTTAGGTGAGGCATCAAAACCGTACATATCAAAATTCATCCTAGCAAAAAAGATAATATGTCGACCTGTTCCAAAACCAATATCTAAAATTTTCTTAACCTTATTTTCCTTAAACAAAGAAGCTATCTTTTCCATATCAGGATGAGCCTCATTGAAAACTCTTCCTTTTTCAGAGAAGATGTCGTTCCAGTTGGGCATAATACATAAGATAATTATATAGATTAGATGGAAATATTAATCATATAATTAAAATTTTTATATACACCCTAAAGACGTTGTAAAACAATAGGAATGCATCTTAATTCTAAGTAAATAAAAACTAATAAGAGTATAGAAACTTTTCAAAAAAGATTTTAATTTTTGTTTTTACGTTTTTCTAATTCATCCCAACACTCCCACATATAATGACCATATTTTTGTTTAAATTCTTCAGCAAATTCGTTTACTTTTGGTCGAATGAATTCATATCCCTCCTGAATGCATTCATATGTAACTGGAAGTGAACCTAACACTTCCCCATCCACTTGACACACATATGGATCATATTCTGGAGGTCTCATTTCTACTCTTACTTTCTTGCTTTGATATTCACTAATATTAGGGTGAGGGAGAAGAGATGCACTATACATTCGTCTGAATTGCCTAGCTAATTTAACCTTATCAATATTTACAATACTTATATCAAAAAGACCATCCTCTATACTAGCTCTTTGACAAATAAACATTCCTCCACCATAAGCCCCAGATAGTCCAACTGCTGCCAAATTGGCATCACCTTCAAATGTATCGTTATCCATTTTAACAATGATTTCTTTATTCTCCCATTCTTTTAATAAGGTTAGAATAATCATGTTATAGTCCTTTTCTTTATCTTCATTGGATCTTCTTGCGACTTCTGAATCGAATCCTTGGCTTCCGATACCAAGAAAATATCTTTCAACTCCTGTATCAGTTCGTGCAAATCCAATATCCGATTTACTTGAAAAGCCCTCAGCAATTATCTCACATGCACGTTTTACATCTCCTCTATATCCTAAAGCCGCAGGAATATCATTTCCTGATCCCATAGGTATAAATCCACAAAGTGCTCCTGAATTCGATATGATTGTTCCATGAAGTACTTGATTTGCTGTACCATCACCTCCAGCTGCAATTACCCTGTATCCATCACTTGCTAGCTGTCTTGCTAATTCAATTGCATGACCATCATACTCCGTTTCTATTGAAATATATTTTATACCTAATTCAGTTAAACATTTAAAAGCATAATCAAGATCTGCGTTAGCTTCCCCTTTTTTAGCTACTGGGTTATATATAATAGCATAATCTTTCATTTTTATCAGCTTAAATCATTTAGATTATAAATATACATAACTATGTTATCATCTTAAATATAATAGTATTTAAAATTATTTTTAGAAATCTTTAAAAGAATAATGGTTTCTTATTTCCATTCAAATCCACATTTACCACAATATTTTTTCTTACCATATATCCGTGGATAATCCATTAGAATTATCGTCTTGTCTGTGATTTCATGAATTGAACTCTCATCACCACAACTAGGACATCTTCTTCGGCCTAATACATTCTCAACTGTGGTAATTCTATCATCATTAATAGCCAAGGATTCCCTCTCTTCAATAACCTCTAAAACAGACTCAAGGGATTCTAAGGTTTTTTCATTCCTAATTGATAAAGATTCTATTTTCTCCGATAGCTGGCTCTCATTAATCATCATCATATAACCTTTAACAATTGATTGGAATTCATTAGTTTCAGGTAGCCTATCAAATTTTTCTATAAAATGATCTAAAAAGGTATTAACCTCTTCATTTTTTACAAAGTATCCTTTTTTTTCAATCAGGTTTTTAATTTCTTGAACTATTTGTTCTTTTGTATGCTTTGGTTTTTCAGGTGTAATTAAATAAGCTGAATCGTTTAATTTATTTCTAAAATCTCTCCAAATTTGGCCTACTTGTACATCTGTTATTTTTCCTTTAATTTGAATATATACTCTATTGTCAGATTCTTTTAAAATCGTAATTCTATTATCTTTTTGCTGTTCTTGTTCATTATTTAAATCAAAATAGTTTATTCGGAGTAAAGAACTTCCCAATCTTTTAGTTTTAGTGGAAAAAGAAAAATTTTTTTCTAAAAGATTTTCTATTATTTGTTGGATTTCATCACAGCTTTTGTTTTGTATGTCAAATGATTGACTTCTCTCAAACATATAAAGTTCTTAACCCTACTAATTATGCATTTATTCAATCAATTTGGATAATTTTATTCTAGTTAAGGTAATTTAAAATGTTACTCTTCTAATTCAATTCATTTTTATATTTGAAAAATAGAAAGCATTAATATCCTAAATTCAATACCTCACTTAAGGAAAATTTATATTTATAATTTTATTTATTTTGACCATAGAACAACTTCTTTTATTGTTATGGAAAAAACTTATCTAAAAAAGGGTTCTAGTAAGAAAAAGTCAGAAAAAAAGCCACCAAGTTCAAAAAGAAAAATTATTGTGGCAGCTATATTAATAATCTTTGCGTTTTCAGGATCATTTTTATTCTATTATATTCTGCAGATTGCCTTAAATACTCAAACACCAATGGTGGTTGTAGTTTCAGGTTCTATGGAACCAAATCTTCTTAAAGGGGATTTATTATTTTTACAAGGAAAAGATCCATCTCTTATAAAAAATGGTACAATACTAGATAAACAGGGAGATATAATTGTGTTCGATGCTCGTGGTTTGCCCGGATGGATAAATCCCCCTAACGATCCAATTGTTCATCGGGTTGTTGATAAATGGTACGATGGTGCTTGGTTTTTTCGCACTAAGGGAGATGCAAATCCGTTGGTTGATGATGCTCCTGTTCCTGAAAACAGAATCCTAGGTGTTGTTGTAGGAAGAATACCTTATATCGGTTGGGTAAAGATAATACTCACAGATTCTGGTCTTTTAATTCCCCTTTTAGTCGTTGTTTCTGCTTTATTAATTATAAGTATTATATGGGATATTTTAAAGAAAGATGATAAAAGACAAGATAAAAATCAAGGAGAAAAGGAACTTATTTATAATCGAAATTCTAAGATTTCTGAAAAGATAAAGGAGATCGAACTTGACTTCACTGAAAATAATTAAATTAATAGATAAATAATTTTTAAACCTATTCCTACTTTTTTAAAAGAATAAATATTTATAAAATAAAAAAGCAAATATTAGATACTATACTCAAAAATTAAAATTTATAATCTACAAAGATGAATAAAATATGGCATGGACACCTCCAAGTAAATTTACAGTATTTCTAACTTGCATATTAATGTTGTTCGGAATTTTTATTTTACTTGACATGAGTTTACTGATATGGGGAAGTATTTTACCCTATTTTGCTATCGGAACAGAAAATGGATGGATAATCATTGCATTGATTGTTTTGTTTCTCAGTTGGTTCTTATTTTTCCTCGGAGTAAAAATGAAAGGTTTATAAATCTATTAATGAGTAATTAAATTTGAAAGAGATAGTATTTCAAAAATATGATGTGGTGAATTAAAATGGCATGGACACCCCCAAGCAAATTTATTGTTATAATAACCTTTCTTTTATGGATTTTCGGAATTTTTATAATACTTGACCAGTTTACTATAATTCTGACTGGACCTTATTTACCTTTAGTTTACGTTTTAGGTTTAAGTTCTTTCCAATTTTGGATGATGATTGCTATAATTGTGTTCTTTTTCTCTTGGCTTCTCTTATATCTCGGAGTTAAATTAAAAGGTTTGTAAGTTCTAAATTTAATTCTTTTTTTTTTATTATGTATGGCATAAATTAGTTAAATTTTATTTGGTTTTACAAAATCCTTATTAATCTGACAATAAAGTTTAAAACATTTCTTAAATTTCAAGAAAATGTTAAACCCGTAATTTAAAATTGAAATTACGAGAAAACTATAATACGTAAAAACAAAAAAGCTAATATTTAATTGAAATACACTAAAAATTAAAAGCTAAAGAGGAAATTAAAATGGCAAAAGAAGAAAACGCTGTCTTTGTTGGTCGCCGTCCTACAATGAACTATGTGATGGCAACTATGATGATCCTTAATAAAGGTGAGGAATGTACCGTTAAGGCTCGTGGTAGAGCAATTTCACATGCAGTTGATGTATGCGAAATCTTAAGAAATCGCTTCTTAAAAGGTACTGAATACAAAGATATTAAATTAAGTACAGAACAATTAGAAGGAGAAAATGGACAAAATAACAATGTTTCAAGTATTGAAATTGTACTAGCTCCTCCAAAATAAACAATGAAATTAACAATATGTCGTTAAAGCGAAATTACACAATTTTTCTTTTTTTTTATTATTCTTTTCTTTTGTAAATTAATTTAGAATAGTTATGTTCAAGAATGTACCGTAAAAAGCCTAAAACACTTAATTCTTTAAAAGGATTTTAATTTATGAAAGAAGAAAGGGATGATGTATATTAACATGTTATTACAGTGAAAGATATTCTCTTATTAATAATTTTTTTTCATAATTCAAATATATCAATTCTAATCTAAAAATACTGTAAATAAAAAGAAAATCACACTTTGTTGATTTAATCACAAACATTTAATAATACAGTTAGAAAATTAATAATTAACAAAAAATAATTTGTTATTATTTTAAATCCGATTTTAAATCAAATTTGTCTAAAAAAATTCTAAAAGAGGAAGATTAAAATGGCAAAAAAGGCTGCTGAACCTTTATATGTAAAATCTAAAGTAAGAGAATATATTAAGGGAAAAGGGTGCAATACAAGTAGTGGTGTTCTTGATGGGGACGCCTTAAATAAAATCATAATGGAAATGCTTGATGACGCAGTAAGACGTGCACAAGCAAATAACCGAAAAACAGTTAAAGCAAGAGATTTATAATTATCTTGCTAAAAAACTAATTTTTTTTTATTTTCTAATTATTTATAAAACAATTAATGGTTTTTCAAACTTAGCATGACTAATTCCATTAGACAAATCTTTATCAACTATTATTCGAGAGGTAGAAATATCACTCGGAATATTTGTATGAGTAATCAGAAAGATTTGTGAAAATGCTTTCGATTTAACTAAATGCTTGAGTATTCTTTCCCTTCTATCTTCATCAAGTGCCGCTAAGGGTTCATCTAAAAGAAGAAAATCAACCTTTGGATTTCTTCTAGGGGAATCTTTGGTCGGTCGTATTGAACCCATTAATTCTGAAATTGCTAGGCGTAAAGATATTCCTAAAGCAGTTCGATCTCCCCCAGAAAGCACCTCAATAGATTCAAATTCACCATTAAAATTATCTCGAATTCTTAAGGATAAGCCTGTCTTTTTTGTTCCACTTAAATCAAGTAAAAGATCACTGTATTGTCCTGAAGTAAAATCTTTAATATATTTATCTGTTTTCAATGCAATATTTTTTACTAAACGTTTAACAACCATATATTCTGTGACAAATCTTCGAACGTATTCTTTTGCTTTGGTAATGTGTTCAATATCAATTTCAAATTCATTAACTTTATTCTGGAGTTCTTTCATTTTCAGAATTTCTGCTTCCAATTCTTCTATTCTTTTGTTATTTTCTTCAAACTTTTCTCTTCTTTCATTTAAATCACCTTCTATCGCCATTAATTCTGACGATAATCTTTCCTTTTCGATTATCAACTGTTTTATTCCAGTAACACTTGTATCCTTAAATTGCTTCTTACATTGGAGTAGAAATGTATTCAACTCATTTTCAATTTTTTTTAATTCGAATTCATATCTCTTATAATTTTCAAAATCCTCTTTTAATCCCTGGTAAATTATTATGTTTTCATTAATTTTATCTAGTTCTGATTGATTCGCTTTGAGTTCGCTTTCAAGATCATCTAAGATTTTGCTTATAGATAATACTTTTTTCTGGTTAATTTTAATTTCCTCATTAAAACTTTTAATCATGTTATCATAATGTTCTTTTGTTAATTCTTTAAAGCAAGTAGGGCATTGAGCAACATCCTTTTTCTTTCCTTGATCTGTAAAATTCAAACTATTTTCCATTTTCTTTATATTTTTATTTATATCTTCAATTCTTCCTTTCGTTTTACCAAGACCTCTAGAAGTAGCATCTCTTTTTTTCTTTATATCATCCTTTTTTTCTATTGACGTTTTTCTCTTCTTTATTAAATGTTCAATTTTGCTTTTGAGCGTCTCTTGATCTTCAATATCATTTAGCTTTAAATCTGTTTTTTTAATTTTCTTTGTAAAATCCTTTTGATGTGATTTGAAATTTTGTTCTCTGACTTCTTTTAGATTGTATAAATTTTGAAGCTCGTTTATCAGTTCATTTGAAGGAAAATTTGCTAATTTTTGAACTAACTCATTTTTTTTCTGATCCAACTCAATAATGGTTTTTTGAGATTGATTTTTTTCGTTTTTGATTCGATTAATATCCTCGTAAATTCTTTCGATTGGAACCCGAATCTTTTCTAGTTTCTCTTTATCATATCTTTTTTTTTTAGAATCTTCATCTAAGAATGAAAGTGCGTCATCAATTATATTTAGGCGAAAGAGATCAATGATCATATCTCGGAGTTCTGCTCCTTTTTTATTAGCTAATTCTTCAACTTCACCTTGTCGTACAAAAACAGTACTCATTGCCTGTTCTGGAGATATTTCAAAGAACTCTTCAACATTAAATTGTGTTACCTCACGATATACTTTCTTTTTTTCAAGAAATTCAAATAGTTTTGTGGTTATACTTCCTTTTCTGCCCCACTTTCGATAGATATAATACTTTTTATTGTCAAGAATGAAATAAATCGAAATTTCTGCTTTTTCTTGAGCACCATATGTTATAAAGGAACCAGCATTTCGACCTTTGAAAATTTTTGGTCCAAAAAATGCAAATAAAATAGCTTCAAGTATTGTAGATTTTCCATGTGAATTTTTCCCACTTATTAAAACTAAGCCATTAGGTAATTCAATATCTTTATTTGGTAAGTTCAATTGTTTGTATCCCATAAAGTTTTTAAAAGAAAGGTTTGTTATATGCATTAATTGTTAGACCTCTTTTTCTTTTTCCATGATTTTTAAAGCTTTTCTTATTGCCTTCATTCCGAATTGTGTTAGTTTGTTTACATCAAATTTAGTTTTATCTTCATTAAGTTTTTCCTGTACAAAAGATTTGAATTCATTATCAGGTTGCTCAAGAATATAATCTTGAATAATTCCAGCACTAATATCATCTTCTATACTTTCTGATATATCAGTAATCTTCCAAATTAATTGAAGGATGTTGTATTTTTCAGGTTGAGAAAAACAATTTCTCCTTATCTTTAACATTAAATCATTAATTTTCCAAGTTGTTTCATAAGTCATTTCTCCATAGAAATTTAATTTTAATCTCGCTGAGGTTTTAGGATCAAACCCTCCTGGAGTAAGATATTTATTTAATTGATTTTGAATCCTTAATTCTAAATCATTTTTAGACTCATTAGGATTCAACTCATAATATATCAATTCAAAAGGCCTACCTAGCAGTTTATTGGTAAAAATCCTATCAATATTTAAAGATTTCGAGTTATCGTCAATGTCAACAATAAGATACAATTGATTTTCATTAATTTCTTTGAAATTTAAAGGTAATAAACTCCCTGAATGATAGTGGTTTCTTGAAACTTCCCTAAAACCATGTTCATGTCCTAGAGCTACATAATCATAACCAAAATCGTCAGAATCAATTTTTTCATGTAATGTTCCATCAATTGTAGAACCATGGGCAACTGCTATATTAATATATTTCTCTCTATTCTCTGGAGTTTGTTTTATAATCCATTTATCATAGGCAGATTCATAATTTTCAAAGTTTTTAAATTCAAAATATGGAAAAATATAAAATCTTACTCTTTTTTCTTGAAATTCCAATAATAAAGGATTATCTGACTTTATCGATTCGATCAAATCTCTTTCTTTAAAATAATATAAGTTTGGATAAATATCTTTATTAATATGTGATTCAAACGGAGTATATTCATATCCTCGATAAATACCATGATTTCCTTCACAATATATAAAAGGAACCTGATTATTTGTATTTTCAAAGAATATCTCTAAACCCTTGATTAGTGCTCTTCTTGCGGGTTCTGGAGGTGGATATGAACTATTCTTATACGGATGATGAAAAATATCACCACAATGCACAAGAAAATCAAGATGTTTTATTTTTGAAATCTCATCTATCACTTTTAGAAATGTATCATAGATTTCTTGTTCATAAGGTTTTGAAAAATTTTTTATAGCCCATCTATTTATTGTACCTCTTGATGCTCTATATCCTAGATGTGTATCTGACATGTGAACAATTTTAACCAATTTAATTACCTCTTTTTAACTATAATTAAATTATATATAATATCTATTCTCCTAAGACTTTTTTCCTCCATTCTTGAGCATATTTTTTTGTTTTTTTATCGAATTGAAGTTCTAGAAAGGCAGATTCTAATTTATTATATTCCGATACTAGTAATGTACTCGCTTCATGTGCTCCACTTAAACTTAAAGGATAACCGCGCGGAGAATAGGGAATTAAATTTTTAATTGCATAAATTGCATCCTTTGTATCTAAATAATCACAAATATCAAATCTTAAAGCTGAACTCTCTTCATGTAATTTGGTTATATATGCCTTACTCTTAGTATATATTGAAAGATCAGGTAATTCTATTAAAAAATTTTGTTTCTTTAATATCTCTGCCCAAATAGGTAATATAAAATTTCCTTGAGCATCACGCAAACGGCAAGTTTTTGAAAAGCTGAAATATTTAATATCATAAGTCTCAATAAATCTATAAAAGAATTCCGTAAAAGCAATTGGAGGAAAAATATGCTGACGAAACATTTGTATTCCATCACCTAGAAAAATTACTCTTTTGTTTTTACCCCAGTTGCTTTCTTCTTTAATTCTAATTAGGGTCTTCAATATCTCATCAGCGGTCCTTATCCTATCTATTACATGTCCCAAAGTCGGATAATAAAAGTCATGTGCTGTTATATGCTGTTCGATCTTATTTTTATAGGTAGAATTATACCAATCTACTAATTTATCAACTTTATCTTTCAATTTTCCAACATAGAAATCTCTCTTAATTTTTCTTATGAAATTCTCTATTACTGTCTTGTATATAATAAGTTTATGTTCATTATCCTCTATATATGTGCTAATAGGTTTATACATTATTTTCTCTATATTATATCTCCCATTATTCAGAAGGATTTGACATTCTCCAAATTTGAATGATGCCAACCTTGCATAAGTCCCACTAAATGTGTTTGAACTCTCATCAAAACCGATTATTTTATATCCGTCCTCAACATATTGAGTTAATTCACCCTCAATTAGGTGATGAGGCATCTCTATGAAAATAGAGTTAGTATTTTTTAAACTTTCATCATTATCAAATTTATCTGTTTCTAATTCAATTTTTTCTTCCTCTGTCCATTTCACTCTTCTTTCTTGAATGTATTCCTTAAATTTCTTCACTTCATCATCAATTGATCTCTCAGGTCTTTCTTCAAAAGATTGTTCCAATGATATTAACTCAAAATCAAAAGATATTTTGTTCACCTTCTAAGTTATCTATCATTTTTTTAGGGTAACTCTGTTTTAGGTGGTTTATTACCTTTTGAATTCAATTTTCTAGCAAAATTTTGATAAAAACTTCTTGAAACATTTTCAAAATAGGCATCATATAAAGGAATTTTGAGCTTTTGAAAATTAGTAAGCCAAATCCCTGAAATTAAAGCAATTCCTCTCGTACCTGTTAATGATTCAAGATCGCTATATTGAATACCACCACCAAGTGTTTTAGCAGCTACAGCTTTTTCAGTGTCAGATCTTAAAGGCAAGTTAATGACTGTATTCATATTTGATAAAATTGTATCATCAATAGGAGAATATTGTTGCGAAATGACTTCCAAGGCTAAATTGAATTTTCTTCCCTGGCGTGAAATATCTTTAAATACATTACTGTACCTCATTAATTCTGGTCGTAAAATGCTCGGGGCCTCTTCAATTGTGAATATAATTATTGGCATTTCTGTAGGATCTTTTATTTTTGACCCTGTTTTTACATATATCTGTTGAATAGTTGACTTATAATTATCATAAAAATTTCTTGGTAATGTTTGCTCTAACTTTTTCTCCAAAATGGCTAAATCTGTAGATGATTTAAGAGATTTCCTAATATCAAATAACGTTCTTGCTAAAACACCGTTAAATAAAAATTGTTCTAAATCTGATATCATTGATGAATTAAATATTATGAGTCCTCCTGTTTCTAATTTTTTTACAATTTTAGGCAATTTACTAACTGCACCTGATTGAAACATATCTGAATATTCTAACCAATGCATCCTTCTTCTAATTGCAGCCATAGTTTTTTCATCATGACCCCCAGGAGGTCTATAACCATCACTCAACAAATTTTCTATATAATTCTCTGGATCACTCCTATATGCAGAAAAGATAGCTCCTACTTGTAAATCATTAAAAGATCCCGTTGCAAAGAGATCTTCAGGTTTTATTTCTTGGTAATTTACTATACAAGGTTCTGCCATACTTTTTATTTCATTAGGAGGAATACCTTTATTGGGATATAGATAATACCATTTTCCAAATAATTCTTTGCTGTATTGAGTTTCTTTACATATATTGTTGACACCATAACTGATACAACCTAGGGCATATTCATCGTGCATATCAATAGCTAACATAGAGATTTTAGTTCCTCTTCCTTTTAGTATTACATTTGCGTTATGTTGTAATAATCCATCAATAAAAACTTGATTTAAATTTGATTTTCCCATTCCTGTAGCTCCTGCTATGAAAGAATGATACATTAAATACTTAAAAGGAAAAAATACATCAACTCTAGATTCTGATGCTAAATTTCCCATGAAAATTCCTTCTGGATTGAATATTTTTTTTAAATATTCTGCCCTATCTTCTTGATTATCCGAAATCTTCATAGAATGTGGTTTTAAAATCTCCTTTTCCATTAAATCCTCGATCGTAAAAAATACATTGAAAGTATGATCTATTTGTTCTTTTTTTTTCTTATCAAATTCTGTACAAATAATTGGACGTCCTTGTATTACATATTGTAATTCTGTCTCTAACTCTGCAGTAATATAATCAGTAATTCTAACGTTTTTCAGTTTTTGACGAGTTAACACATAGTCCATTATAGTTTGTTCATTTAAGATTTGCACAATGATAACGTACTCTTTCATATTTTTTTCATCTTTAGCTTCAAGTTTCACGAAACCATGAAGATGAATATATTTTTCATAAAAAATTTCAATAGTACTTTCAAGAGAATTTATTCTAATTATCATATTTTCAAACTTCCAATTATTTGCTTAATAATACTATAATTCAATCTAAATAAATAAAAAATCATATTAATCTAAACTTAAAATTATTTGATTGTCTTTTGAATGTAGTATTTGATTAAATATATAATATTCAAGGACTTAACGAATTTAGTAGACTATACAAGATCTATAGCAGACTTAAATAAATCTTTTTTATCTATTTTTCTCTTTTTCTTTTTTGCATTAAATCGAACTGATGAAGGTCTAAAAACCTTAGGATTCAATTCAGAAATAAATTGAGAAACCCTAACCATCTGTGGACTTCGAAAGGTTTGTTTAATAGAAGGAGATATAAGATACAATTGATCTTTTGCCCTTGTTAATGCTACATAGAATACTCGTCGTTCTTCTTCAAAACTATCAGGATCCACTACACTTCTACTTGATGGAAATGAATCTTCACATAGCATAGGAATAAAAGCGACCCTCCATTCAAGGCCTTTCGCTCTGTGTACAGTGGATAATATTAACGGTTTTTCTTCCTCAGAGTTATTTCCTGATCGAACAGACCGAGATTCTAAATTGGATAGGTTGAGACTTAAATTTTCTAAAAATATCTGAATAGTTGGAAAGTTCTGAGCATAAACACTTAATTGATTTAAATCATCTACCCGGTCTTGCCAATTATCATATTTTGATTTTAAGTGATCCTCAAACACACTTACCAAATTCTTAATAGTCTCTGAGGGATTATCAATTGGTTTAAAATTAATCAAATTTTTCACATAAGATATTAAATTCTTTATTCCTTCTTTTGAAATACGTGAGCCTCTTAACATTTCAGCATAAAACATCTTATTAATCAATGCATCAATTGGATATTCAATATTAGAAATTGCTTCAAAAATCTTTGTACCTGAGGTAGTTCCAATTCCTTGAATAATTGAAAAAATTCTAGACCAAGAGATTTCATCATGTGGATTTTCTATAATCTTTAAATGTGCTATTAAATCTTTAATGTGTGCTCTCTCAAAAAAAGCTACTCCTGCTCGTACTTCATAAGGAATATTCTTAGATTTTAATTCAAGTTCTATTCTGAATGAATGAGATGCTGCTCTAACCAATATTGCCATCTCATGTAACTCAAATCCATCAGTACGTAATTTCAAGATTTGATTTGCTATAAATCTTGCTTGATCAACATCATCTCCTAAAGTAACATGATATGGTAAAATTCCTTTAGAGCGAGTAGAACGCATAGATTTCTTGAATTGTTTTTCATTATGCTCTATTGAGTTATTAGCAAGATGTAGAATTTCGGGTACACTTCTATAGTTATAAGTTATTGAAAATCTCTTACAATTCTTGTATTTTTTTTCAAAATTAAGAATATTCTGAAAATTAGCCCCTCGAAAAGCATATATACTTTGAGCGTCATCTCCTACTGCTATAACATTATGTTCTGGATTCTGCTTTACTATTTTAAATATTATCTCATCCTGAATATAGTTGGTATCTTGATATTCATCAACTAATACATATTTGATATTCTTCGCGATTAATTGAGCAACAGTTCTTTCATCCAATAATTGATTCCAATAAATAAGTAGATCATCAAAATCAACTAAATTATCTTGTGCCTTTTTTTTTCGATAAATTCGATAAACTTCTTCCAATTTTTTAATGATTTCTTCATTATCAAATTGAGAATATTTCCAAAGAGTAACATCACGGATACTTTTGTTACAATTAATAGAATAGGACAGAATTGCTTTTGCCATTCGAGAATTTGGGAATCTCTCTTCTAATTCACTTTTATCAACTAGTTCAATAGAGAGTTTCATCAAGGATCTTGCATCGGTCTCATCCATTATAATATAGTTAGTTTTCAAGCCTAAGCTTTTTGCATATATTCTAATGAACCTATTAGCAATTGAATGAAATGTTCCGCCCCATATGCCTTTTGGTCGTCTCCCTAATAAATTTTCTACACGTTTAATCATTTCATTAGCAGCTTTATTCGTAAAAGTTACAAGCATTATTTCTCCAGGTTTTACACCTGATAATAAAAGTTTTGCTACGGAATACGTGATTGTTCTTGTTTTTCCACTTCCCGCTCCAGCAATAACTAACATAGGACCATGAATATTATTAACTATTTCAAGCTGTTCATCGTTTAAGTCTTTTTCAAAATTAATTTTGTTATATTCTTCTATGATTTCTGATGATTTTGCTTCTAAGGACTCAGCATAATCTTCATCATAAAATTCAAATACATAATCCCCTTCTAGTTCATTTTTATTCTGATCCAATTTTCTGTACCAATTTTAGTTTAATTTCAATTTATTTAACATCTCTTTACTCCAATCTAAAATGTTGGGAAAATTTTTGCTTTTCCGGTTGTTAAACTTATCTTTATCGAAGTGTATATACTTCTTATCATCCTTTATGAGAATATTAGTAAATTTATATATTGGTTCATATGACAAATGTTTTATATTAAAACTCTCTGCAAATTTGTCAATTAGTACAGGTGAATTATCGATAATGTATTGTAATTCTTTAAGTGTTATTATGTCAATAAATTCTAAATCCCTTAATTCCTTTCCGAAAATTTTTTCCCAACATTCTTTATATAATTCAATAAATAGTATATGCCTTCTTTTAGCTTCTTCAATTGAGATCTCTTTAGTGATTATTATATCAGATAAACGTATTTTCCATTGATTAGGTAACCATTTTAATGAATATGAATAATTTAAGGCCCATTTTTCATAAGGAGGATATTCATCATTGGCAAAAAACACCATACTAATCAAACTTGATATAGCATTATTAATTAATTGGTTAGCTGCTAAAGGATCACCTCTACTTATCCATTGCAGAACAACCAAATTACCGATATACATACATTTCTCAAAATATTCTGAGACACATTCAAATTTTTCTCTTGATGAGAAAATATCCTTTTTATTAAACAATTGCTCTATTTTTCCTTCAGGATCAAAAAGAATTTTATTATAAGAAGCATCCCACTTTTTAATCAAGCTCCATTCTTCTTCTATTTCTTTTTTAAGTGACAAAAAGTCAAGATCTACATATTTTCCTTTCCATAACGCATCACCATGAGGTACTGGCCCCATACCTAAAATCCAGTTATTATATACATCCTCTTCTAAATATATATTTAAATCAATTTCAGAAAAGTCATCGGCATACCCTCTACTAATCCCTCCGGAAATTGTTATTCCTAGGACACCCATTTCCATTGACAATTCACTTGCTATCTTCTTTGCATCAATTAACATTTCTGAATATTTACCTTTTGAAGATAACTCACCATAAGGTCGATCTTTCTTCTTTCTGATACCTATTGTTTCTTTAAAGATCTCCATGATATAATCCTAAACTTTAAATTATTCAAATAAATATGAGGTCTTAAAAAAATTCAATATTTCTGAATAAATCTATATAAATATTATTTAAGCATATAATATGAACTTATACAAGACCTACTAGAATTTTAAAAGCAGCAGTTTCCTCTCCATCATCTACCGATGAAATTGAAAAACTTATATCATATTTATCCCTTATCTGGGTTGCTACTCTAGCTGAAATGAACTTCATCCTAGGATTTACATTTTTTCCTTCCCAAATCCAGACTTTACTATTATGAGAATCCACAAAAAGAAGAATTTTATCAGAATTTAATAATTCAAACAATGGAACATTTTCTTTTATTTCTAATTCTTCAAAATTTTCTAAATCTTCCTTAAATTGATATATAAATATCAAACTAATTCTTGAATTTCTAATTCTATGTTATATAATTTTATATTCTTAACTTATTAAGGTTTAAGATTTTAAATCAAACTTGATTTAATTTATTCTATATTATAGTTGAGCTTCTTTTTTCTAATCAGAATTACTATATTTAGAAATCGTTTTGGAATCTTCTTCTCCTTAAAGTCGAGATAAGATGCCCTCTTGAGAGTAATTGAATTCCAAATTGTGAACTATATTCTTTGGAAAAATCAGTAATAACGTTACAAACCATTATTCCACCTTGTAAATTCGTATCAATACATGCTTTATGCAACTGACGCAATTGAGTAATTGAAATTTCCCTTTTCCAATCTCGAATAAATACTCCAAATGTATTTAATTTACTCTTTACTACAGCATCGAATTTCCAAGCTTTTCCTGATTTGCCTTTATAGTTTAGCGGACCTTTAATAAAGTCATACTTCTCTGTGAAAACATTTTTAGCCAATTCAATTAAATCTTTCTCTCCTAATGACATACAAACGCACTTTATGTAATATATATATATTATTACTATATGGATCTGAATATTATTTAAGTAGATATATTACAGACATAATATAATATTGAAAATTTAAGCGACAAATTAGAGGATGATTTAATTTAGTTTCAATTTTGCTAGTTTAATAAAAGAGTAATAGCCTTCAGGATCAGGACCATAAGTTATTACATACAAGCGTATATTTTGTTGCAAAAACTCAAGTAATTTTTCAATTACTTTGTCACAGATTGACTCACAAGATAAATAATCAATTTCACACTTATTATTATATTTATTACAGAATTTTTTCATTTGTAACGATACTCCTTGAGCAGATAAAGTCTCCATTTTTTCCCAACCATCTTTTACTCCGGCTAAGGCACTAGGAGGGATATTTTGTAATATATTTTTTAAAGATCTTTCATTTAGAGATTTACTTAACCTATTTTTAGTAATTAATTCTTTCCTTGCTTCGAGATTACAAAGAAAAATGTAATATCTTAGTAACTTTTCTGCTTCCTCTGTTTTTTTAGGATCAATAATTTTCCATCCATCTGATTTTTTACAACAAAGATCTTTTCCTTCTGGGCTGAAAAAATTCGTTGGATAAATCCAACATTGAGGAGGTTTAATTCCAGAATTATGAACTAAACATCCTTTAATGGATTTATCATAAAGAAAACACTTAGCTTTATTTTCATCAAATCTCAATTTGAAACTAAAAACATCTCCTCTAATGAAATCCTCTTTACTAGCAAAACGTCTTTTAATGTATTCTTTTGCTAGTACTTTCGGAACGTCAATCTTAATTGAACAACAATCTCCGTTGCATATCTCCAAACAATTGGGTCCTTCAACAGCGGATTTCATTAAGATATTGAACCTTTTAATTATATTCCAGAACTTCTCGTCAACCAAGATGTTTTTTCTTATTTATATTATTATGTCTACATGTAGTCAGTTAATGGAAAGTTAAAGTATAAAAAGATCTACTTTATTATTTTGATAACAAATTTTGTATAAAATTTTATGTAAATCTTAATAACAAAAATACGAGAAGATTATCGAATGTCAGAAAATCTAATTGTTATTGATTTAACTGAACGTGAACACATTGTTCTTGATGGATCTCAAAATATCAAAGAAATAAAAGGGAATGGGACGCTTATCGTAAAGAATCCTTCTCAAAGGAGCCGATTATGGAATTTAAACTGTGATTTAAAAGAAAATGTGAATACAACTATTGAATCTAAGGAAATAGCAGTAGGTACATTAAACCCTGCTCAAGATTTCAAAAAAGAATATGAAATAAGAGAACTCAAAAGTTCTACATTAAACGTTGAGGAAATATTTGATACGGACAGGTCTGATCCGGGAAAGGTGAATAATGTTTTTCTTTATAAGACTGACAATAAGTGTTCTTTAAAACTTAAACTAACAAACTCATTAAACCTACCTATTTTAGATATAAAGATTAGAAGGGATATGCCTGCATTTATTCAAGAAATTGAAATGAGAAGTCCGAGTGCAGGAGAAGCAAATTTAAAGGAAGAGGATGGAAAGAGAATACTATCTTGGGAATTGTCGTCCTTAGAAGCAGAAAGTAGTGGTGAACTTGAAATCCTTTTCACAGTAAATATGAAAGAATTAACTTCACAGGAGCTTGGTGTTTTAACGGTAAATTATACTATTAATAATTATAAATTAACTATGTTAAATCCTGAAGTGAGGGGTCTTACTGATTCAATGAGTGGAATTGATAGAGATGAGGGTTCTCAACCAGGTATGTGGGATTGTAATGTTGAGTTTATTAATGAAAGTGGATTCCAAGTAAGACTAGAAGACGTTAAAGTATCACAAGCTATTACAACAGGAACAGAAACTGTTGTTTCTCAAACTCCCGATAGGGTGTTAAATCCTGATGAATCTTGGGATTTTGATTTTCAGGTTGAAGCTAAGGATGTTCCAGAATTAACTTCTGAAATTGGATTTACACCATTATATGTTGTGATTCCTCGAGTTATTGGTGAAACTTTTAAAGAATCTACGATTTATGAGGTATTGAGTGCTACAATCGATAAAAATGTACATCCTGCTGAAGTAGATGCCTATGCTAATACAGATATGACAATCACAAACACTATTATGAATGATGGTTCATCTCCGATTGACAAATTTTTCTTATCCGATGAAATTCCTTCAGATTTTATCCCACCTTTAACTAAAGACATTAAAATTCAATTAGGAGATATAGATATAAGTTCAAGAGAGGAATTTGTTAGAAAAATTTTAATTGATCCAAGCGATCAAGATTTTTCTCATAGCCATCAAATATTAGTGGAATTACACAATCTTTCAAATGAATTCAGCCCTGGAAAACAAATGAATATTTCCTATCCACTTTTGGCGAGAAATCCTCGACCTCCTACTGAAACACAATACATAACCCCTATAAAAATACAAATCAATAGCCCTATTGAAGGTCAATCTTTTATAAAATCTCCAGATGAGGAACCAGAATTAAAAGTTAGATATGTTAAACGTAAACTCAAAACTCTTAAGAGTATTAAACCAGGATTAACAGAAGGAGAATTTAGTATAAGTGTGCGGGTACAAAACAAAGGAGATGTTGAATTAGAAAATGTATTAGTTAAGGACATTATTCCAGCAAATTTCAATTTAACCGAATTTACTCCTCCCACAGGTGCTACACATGAAGTAGTACAATTAGGCGACATATCAGAATTACATGTTAAGGTTGCTGAGATTAAGGGTGGTGCTTCGGTAAGTATAAATTATAATTGTTCTGGGTCAGGGGATTATAATCGATCTGAACCTGTCGTAGTTGTATTAGGACGGGGTTCTGGAGAATCATCAGAATCTTCTGGAAATGTTTCTACAAGTTCAAGCATATCAAAAGCTCATGTTCCTGACTCTCAAGCTGGAAAAATACATGACTTATTTATAGAGTTATATAAAGCTCTTGATCGTGCACCAACTGCTCAAGCGTTTGGTGATATCTTAGAAAGAAGAAGAGATCAACTCCCGCCGGGACCTATTCTTCACCAAATCTTAGCTTATGCTAAGGAATTAAGAAATCTTGGAGATAAAGTTGTAGTTGGCTCATTTCGAGATGAAGTAATGATTAAACTTAAGAGTTTTAAGAATAAATATGCCTAATTTATTTTTATATTATTATAAAAAATATTTTATTTTTTCTCTTTTTAAAAAATCTTTAGTTTTGGTAAATTCAAAATAAATGATGAATAGATTACAAATAGATATTAAGTTTATCAACATCTTCTTGAATTTTTGACATACGTTTTGTTTTTCCTCCTTCCTCATCAAAGCCTTGAATATCTTCATCTAAATCTAGTTGTTCCTCTTCATATGCTTGTTCAATACTCATTCCATACCTTATAGCAGCAGCTATTAGTTCAGGAATTAGCGAAGTCATAGCTCTAAAACTAAAGATACCAGACAATATTGATAATCTTTTTATCATTTCGCCGAATGGATCTTGTTCTATTTCTGGATTTTTCATTATGTCTATAATTCTCTTAAACAATACTTCGTAGAATAATTCCTGCTCTTCTTTACTTAAACTTTCTTCTTCTTCTTCTTCCATAATATTTACCTTATGTTTACTTAATGATTAATAAATTAATTATAATTATTTAGTTAATTGAATTTAATGTGAATTTATTTTATTTAAAAATTATAAAAAATTAATTTTTTTAAATTATTCTAAAGTTTAAATAAAATTTAATTAAAGATTAGTTTATTATTTTTGAAGATGATTTT
>JBHLNK010000044.1:0-29078 GCA_048941625.1 Promethearchaeota archaeon
ATGATTTTTTTATATTAGGGGTAATTTTGAGAAGATCCAAAATTCATCTTATTGCTATAGTTTGCATTATTTTATTAGTAATTTTCATAAGTAGTACAATAACAATTTATACAAATATTAATGATAGATATGAACCTAATGTTAGATCAAATGGTCCTTTAATTACAACTCAAATAATAAGACCAAATTCAGACAATTCAAATTCAGGTTGGGACTCAGATCCTATATTTAGCAAAATTGATGATAGTATTACATATCCAACATCAGGAGGAGATGGAGATTTTGTTGAAGGTGATCATAATCTTGACGATTGTTTGATTAATATGGATACAGTATCTTTAACAAGTAATCAAAAAGTTATAGCTTTAAGAATTTATGCTAGAGGAAGAAAAGAAAATGTACCAGAAAGTTTAACAATTTCTGTCTCTTTTTCTTGGAAAATAGGAGATTCAGGGAGTCTTTCCATTTCTAAAAGTTTACAATTTGATGACGTCAATTTTCATTGGCTTTACACAACTAATTGGAATGATCTTGAATTAACTCAAAGTGATTTAAATGATCTTATTGTCAGGATGAGAATCGTTGGTACTAATCCAGTAGAGCAAAATCAGAAAGTTTCTGTTATGTATGTTGAATTAACAGTAGAAACTAATCGAGACCCTACAGTAGACCTCTTATTCCCTAGTGGAGGTGAACACCTTGAAAATCAAATATTGGTTGAATGGAATTATACTGATTTAGATGATGATACAGTATATTTTAATCTATCATATCAAATAGAAGAATTAGGATGGGAGCCCATCATTTCTGATTTAATTAATGAAACTAATTATCTCTGGAATCTTGTTAACTTTACAAGTTCAAATTACAATGTAACTATAAGGATTCAAGCTGAAGATGGAAATGGAGGTTATGATGAGGACATAAGTGACTATTTTATTATCAATCAAAATGATCCACCTACTATAAATCTACTTTCGCCTAATGGTGGTGAAACTATAAGATCAGAAAAAATAATTACATGGACTTATAATGATCCTGATGGGGATCCTGTATTTTTTAATATTTCTTATAATATAGGTGGTTTAGAATGGTTTCCTATAGTTTCAGGTTTAGTTAATCAAACCTCATATTTATGGAATTTAAAGGATTTTAATCAAACATATAGTAATGTCACTATAAGAATAGAAGCATACGATGGAAAAAGTGAAGTTGTTATAGAGTATAGTGATAATTTCTTTACAATAAAACCCGTTGTACAAAATCAATTTGAAGATATTCTATTATTGGTTTTAATCCTTGGATCAACTGTTGCTAGTTCGGGAGTAATTATCTCAGTTCTTTTTTTTAGAAATAAACGTAAAAGGAAAAGAAAGAGTCAAGATAATAAAAGTCCATGGATCATTAAAGATTCAGAAAGAAAGATTGATTTAATTAGAAATCCAAAAGAGAATAATCATAAAAAATTAATTATTGAAGCAGATATATTGATTAGAAAGCGAAATGGCTTAGATCAGAAGGATTTGCTCTCAAAATTATTTTCTGAAAGTCATCTTATAGAGGAATTGGAAGATAAAGAAGGATATGAAGTTGTTAAAGTATTGGGAAAAATTAATATAACAACTTTATCAGATGAATTTTGGAATAAAATAGAGCAATTTAATTGGGAAGAGAATGAAAAAGAAGAATTTGTAAAAGATATGCTGGGACTGCCTCCAAAATGCAGAGAACAATTTATTGATCAAATGCTGGAGAAATTTAAGAAAGGTGGAGAGGTATAACATGCTATCTAAATTCGACAACGAAGAAGACATTGTTTTTACTGCTGTGCAGGATTATTTAAATGATAATAGAATTCTTGAGAAAAATAATCTTATTAATTATATAAAATCCTACTTTTCAAAATTATCAATCAATATTAATGAGGAGGGCATTATTAAGAATTTAGAAAGTTTAATTAAACAAAAAAAAATAGTGGAAGGATCAAAACTAACAAAAGATACACTTCTGGAAAATTCAAAAAGAAAGAAGATATATGAGTTCATACTTGAGAACTCAGGAATATATTTCAACAAAATTGTGAAAAAAGTAAACATGAGTAATCATGTAGTTTATTGGCATTTAAATATGCTATTAAAATTTAACTTCATTAAAACTACTAACATCCAAAATCATGACATATATTATGATTCAAGACTCAATGGTGAAGAAGTAAAGATACATTATCTGACTAATAAAAAAGAAAGTAAAAAGATTATTGACTATCTAAGTATTAACAGAAGTGGAATTAAAAAAACTCAATTAGCTGATGCTTTAAAAATGCATCCTAAAACAATTAAGAAATATGTGGGTATTTTGTTCGAATTTGGGTTGATAGAAAAAAAGAAATACTCTCCAAAAGAAATTCTATATTTTTTAAAGTAAGGCATTAAAAACCTTATAGATTTTCTTTAATGAGAAATTATTAGATCATTTTTTCTTTTTTTTATTTATAGCTTCTTTTAATAGTTTAATTGCACAAAATTCTCCACACATACTACAAACATTTTCATCAGTTAAATTACCATTTCTATAATGGACTTCTCGTGCTAAATCAGGATCGATTGATTGGATAATCATTTCTTCCCAATCTAGGTTTTTGCGAGCAAGATCCATCTTATAATCCCAATTTGAAGCTCTTTTACCATATCTGGCAATATTTACAGCATGAGCAGCGATTTTAGAAGCAATAACACCTCTTTTAACCTCCTCTTTGGTAGGAAGTCCTAAATGTTCTGAGGGGGTAACATAACATAAATAATCAGCTCCAGCTAATCCTGCTATAGTACCACCAATTGCACTTACAAGATCATCATAACCGGGAGCTATATCTGTCACTAATGGTCCCAGAACATAAAAAGGTGCTTCATCACAGAGTGATTTTTGCAGTTTTATGTTTCTCTCGATTTCATTTGCTGGAATGTGACCTGGTCCTTCCACCATAACCTGAATATTTGCGTTCCATGCTCTTTTAACTAATTTTGAGATTTCCAATAATTCTTGAATTTGTACATAATCAGTAGAATCAAATATGCAACCAGGTCTCATACCATCTCCTAATGACAAAGTGAAATCATATTCTTGAGCCATTTCAAGTAAATAATCAAATCTTCGATTAAAAGGATTTTCTAAATCATTTTCAAGGATCCAAGAAGCTAAAAATGTTCCTCCTCTCGATACAATTCCCATCGTTCTTGGATGTTCCACTAAATAATTTACAATTTCTTTTGTCACCCCTACATGAATAGTAAAGAAGTCCACACCTTCTTTTGCTTGTTCTTCAACGACTTTAAACATATCATCTTCATCCATATGGATAATTGCTCCTTTAGTTTCAATTGCTCGTAAAGCAGACTGATATATCGGGACAGTTCCAATAGGCACTTTAAGTTCATCAAGAATCTTTTTTCTAATAGTTTGCACATTTGATTCTGTAATCCCTGTACTTAGGTCCATAACTGTATCTGCTCCGTATTTAACAGCTATTTGAGCCTTTTCAAACTCTTCATCGATATTACACACTGTCTTTGAAGATCCGATATTTGCATTTATTTTTACTAGTAATCCTTTTCCAATTCCAATCGGAGGATCCAACTTTCTTCTATTTGATTTAGGGACGATAATTCTCCCTTTTTGTATTCCTCTCCTTACAAAATCAACTTCGACCCTCTCATTTTTAGCGACAATTTCCATTTCTTTAGTAATGGTTCCATTCTTGGCACTTTTAATTAATGTAGACAATTTTTAATACTATCTCGCAAAATTTGTTCTAATATCACTTTAATTTATATTCAATTACAAAGTAATAATGATAAAATTATATTGTTTTGGTTTATTAACTAAAAGATTTAACCGATGATAGAACCTATTATAAAAAAAAAGGAATTTGAATATCAATTTATTATTCGGGAATTTCAAAACCAGCAATTCCAGCAGCTTCTTCAAATGTATACCAAACATCTATTGAATATTCTAAATTCTTGATATTAATAAATTCATAAAAATATTTTCTATAATGAGCCAATGCTTGTTCAAGTTTCCCTGGCTGTACTCGCCAAATACTTTTAATTATTACACCATCTAGTGTTGTTGTTACAGGTGCGCACAATTGTTCAGCGATATCTTTATCAAGAGAATATTTAGTTGAGATTTGAAGATATTTCTTTACGGCATCATTTTGCATATGGCTTGGATATTTCATTGTTGCAATTATATACGGCATATAAATTACCTCCCTTTATACCTCTGGTGGTGGTGCTATATCAATTATCTTATAAGCTTCTGTGAAATTTAAAAAAATGTCTGTTTTGTATCTTAATCCATCAATTTTTGATGCTAAGAAAAGATTTTGATGAGTATTACGCATTAATGCCTCCTTTTCTTTTCCTTTCATTACTTCACTAATCCCATAAGCTAATATTACACCTTCCTCATCAGACGAAATAGCAATACACAAATTTTTCTCTATGGTTTTGTCAGGGGGATTCTCTTTAAGATATTCGACAAAACTCTTACCTATTTTATTTGCTTGGTCTGGTGGAAACCAAACTCTATTAAATAAAATTGTTATTTTAAACACCTTTAGATTACATTTTTGTAAATTAGATTTCGTTGTAAGTCTAAGTATGATGGTTTATCATTTAAGTATTTACATTTTTGTTATAAATAAAATTGAGTATAATCAAAAGATGTTATTAACCAATTTTTTATTACTAATTTTTCTAATATCCTATTTTTAATTGTTTAAGAAGCTTAATTAAGGATTTGGTTAATTTATAATTCTTTAAATCATCAAAAGGAACAAATTTAGCTTCCAGAGCATCATCTGCAGCTTTAGGAGGTTGATTTGAATTTCCTTCTATTTGTTCCACAAAATAATTTATCAAAACGTAATGGTATTCAATTTTACCTAAATCATCATACATAACTTTATCGATTATACCTGCTAATCTTGTCACTCTAACCTTAAAACCAGTTTCCTCTAAAGCTTCCCTCTCGGCAGCTTTCCTTACCTTTTCTCCAAGATCTAAATGCCCTCCAGGAATACTCCAAAATCCCGCATCAGGATCATATTTTCTTTTTACTAGTAATAAATGATTATCTCGGATTAAAAGGATGCCAACTCCAACATGTGGGCGTACAGGATATTTTCTTGTGTCAAAAGCTGTTAGTTCTTCTCTATTTAGCATTATTATATAATTAACAACGTTTATTAGATATTAAAACGATAGAAAGATTATAAAGATTCATTAATATTTAACATATTCAAATTTATTATGGTAAGACCTTGGTATTGGCCAGAAGGTGGTCAACCTCATAGAACAGTTCCATTTACATGGATTATTAAAAATAAGATGGCTGCTTCATGGTGGCCAGATACTTCTTTAATTGAAAGATATAAGAAAGAAGGAATAAAAGTTATCATAAACTGTACAGAATTCGATAATCGTAAAGATATCCCGGCAGACTTTGAGTATTTTCATATTAATATACCTGATTTTGGAACTCCGACAGATACTCAATTAGAAAAATTCCTTGAAATTACAAGTAAATATGAAAAAATAAGGAATCCAATTGTAGTCCATTGCGTAGCAGGTTGTGGAAGGACAGGATTAATGATCGTAGTATGGGCAGCGTATAATGGCTATATCCCAGATGGTCTAGATCCTGTAAAATGGATTCGAAAACTAAGGCCATGTTGTTTAGAGACAAAAGAACAAATGGACTTAGCGCGTAAAATTACGAATAAGTATCGTAAATAACTTAAATGTAAAGTATTTAAGACTGGAATATATTAATTTATTAAGATTATAAATTTTTTATTGCTAAATTACTATTATTTTTTGACGCAGATGCAAAAACCAGACTACATTTATATGATTATTGATAATGTTATGGTATATCAGATAAATTTGCCTTCTGATCTTCAAGGTAATAATCTTAATAGGCATTTAAATAATTATGATGAGAACTACTTAAAAATAATTGCCGGTTTTGACAAAAACTTCTTGGAACACTTTCTGATAATATCAAAAGGTAAAAATCAAAATGATTTAGCAGATATTCTTAAAAAAATGGAAAAAATTTCCTTTATGATTGGTCCTACAGGAAATTTAAATTATTTAACTACTAATCAGATTCAATTTATCCTTACAAAGTTAGGTTCTTTGAATCTTAATGATATAAAAGAAGCTAAAATAAGTAAGATAGCCGATGAGCAAATTGAAAAAGAATTTGGTTCAACATATAATACATCATCAGCACTAGAACAACAACTTGCTAGCGCTGCTTTTTACTTACAGTCAATCGGATATTCTAATCAAGAGATCCAAGAAAAATTTAACGAAGTAAGGCAGGATCCCCCAAAATTGGATGCTTTATTCAATCTTAAGCCAAAAGAAATTTATAGTGTACCTGCAGAAATTCAACAAGGAAATATAGCTCCTTCAAGAGCTCAGCAACCTACAAGTTCTCAATCTTCTTCCATAGATAGGAGTCAACAAACGCAGGATGCTATAGAACAACATGTACAGGCAATTCAACAAGAAATTTCTGGAGAAAGAGCAAAAAAAGTTGAAGAAATAATGCTATTAATAAAAGATCATGTAAAAGATAGTATGAATCAGAGTTATGAAAGCGTCTTTAGACAGATTCATCCTGATAGATTAAGTCGTGCATATAAAATGCTAAAAGATACAAAAAGGAAATCCAAAAGGATGACTCTCTACTTAGAATGGTTTTTTTGCTCTCATCTTTTATCTAATATTGAAGTTAAAGTTGAACATTGGCAAACTAGTAGTGCAGCTAGCCATGGAAGTACAGGTGTATATACTGCAGGAATTAACTTTGGCCGCTACGACCAAATAATACGAGACTTCCCTGATGCTAAATTAGCTAAAGTTATAAATATAGCCCGACATATATTACAAAATCCCAATAAAAAGTCGATGCAGAAGCTTGCAACGGATCTTATAGCTGAAACGGGTTTTGATGAACATCTTTACTTTACTGATTAATTTTCAAATAATTCCATCCATCTAATTAATACTCTTGTTCAATTATTTAAATTAAAAATTAATTTTTTATAGTTTTACTGTTATTAATATTCTGAATTCTTCTTAATTATATTCTTAATATTTTGTGGCAATGGTTTTATATGAGAAAAGTAAAAGGCACAATGGTAATTACAATTATAAAATCAATTAAAGCAAATAAAACAAAGAAGAATGAATATAATAATATACTTTCAGAGGAAGCTAAAGAATTTCTTAATCAAAGAATTCTTAGCTCATCTTGGTATCCTTTTGAAGTATATAAAGAATGTTTTGATGCCTTATGTTTAGTGGAAGGGAAAAATAATCCAACTATGTTAACCAAATGGGGGCAAGATGAAGCAGAACCTTGGCTCAAAACAATTTATGCAGCAACTATAGTTAAAGGAGACCCACAGACAGCTGCGGAGAAATTTGCACGCTTTCATAAAATAGTTTTCAATTTTGGGAAGATTGTACCAGAATTTATTTCAGATACTGAGATACATTTTAGTTATAAAGATTTTATACCTGAATGGGAAAATTTTTATCATTTAGCAGCAGGATGGGTACAAAAATTCATTGAATTGAGTATTGATAAAAAGGTTGATTTTCATTATTTAACTAAGTCATGGAAGGGAGAAGGAGAAACTAAAATTAGAATTTCTTGGTTTTCTTAATAAAAAATAGTTAAAATAAGGGATTTAACAACAAAAAAGAATGCTCAATCAGATCCTAGTTAAGAAATTTTAGTCTAGATTGAAAAAACCAGTTATTAACTGCAGATATTTTCTGTTAAATCAAAATTTAAACTAGAGTGAACCTTAATGATTTATATATGAGTATTTCCTTTTAGCTAAATAATACTCTAATAATCCTAAGGAGAGAATAATGAGGGAAAGATTTAAATTAACTAAATATATTTTCATTTTGCTGTTTATTTGTGAAATTTTATTTATTAGTGGATCTACTGATTTCATTTTAGACGGTTTAGCTAACAGTGACAATTCAGTTAAGTTATATGAAATTGGAGATCATATCTATTCACTGGCTATCTCATCCGAGGGAAATTATATTGCTGTGGGGAGTAAAGATGAGCATGTATATCTTTTTAATAGAACAGAAAGTACTCCTCTTTGGACATACAATGCACAAGGAGAAGTAAAATCAGTCTCAATGTCTCCAGATGGTCAATTTATTGTTGCAAGCAGTGAAAACGGATATATTTATTTATTCAATAAAAATAGTTCAATTCCTTTATGGAATTATTATGGAGCTACTTCAGCAGAAATTTCATCCAATGGTAATTACATTATTGCGAGAGACTGGAATGACTATACGATCTATTTATTTAATATCACAAGCAATAAACCTCTATGGAATTACACACTAACAGAGCCTTTTGGCCCAATTGCCATTTCATCTAATGCAGATTACATATTTACGGGAGGATGGTATTCTGGTAAAGCTATTCTCCTTGAAAAAAATAGTTCTACACCTTTATGGATCTATGAGACAGGAGAAACAATTGGTTCAATATCCATTTCAGCGGATGGACAATACTTAGCTGCAGTAAACTGGGAAGGAGATCTATATTTTTTCAATAAAACCAATAATAATCCTCTTTGGATTTATAATACATTTTACGACTTAGATCATGTATCAATTTCATCAGATGGTCAGTATATTGTTGCGGGTGGGGATTGGTCAAATAATGAGGTTTACTTTTTCGATCAAGCGAGTTCTGTTCCTTTAAAAAACTATTCTACAAGAGAAGGTATTGGATTCATTTCAATTACTCCAGATGCACAGCTTATTGCTGTAGAAAGTTTTGATAATAATGTATATCTTTTCAATAACACAAGTAGTACTCCCCTATGGACTTATAGGATAGGTGTTGGATTTGGTCCATTGAAGATTTCAGAAAATGGACAATATGTTGTTGTGGGTAGTGATGGAATTGTGCGTTTAATTCCAAAAGATTATATAGCACCAGTAAGAGCTGATTTAACACTTTTTGTAATTTTAGGGATAATAGCTTTTGTTGCCTTAGCAGTCTTTTTTCTTTATTTGTTGGATTATTCTATTTTTAAACATAGTTTAAAATAAAACCTTATTTTTTTCTAAGTATTTTATTTCTTTTTGTAAATTGAGTTTCCTCGAATAATTGTTTCAATAACTTCAATTGTATTAATCTGATCTTTTCCTACTTCTAAAGGATTCTTGTTCAAAATTACAAAATCTGCTAGTTTTCCAGCTATTATACTGCCTTTTACTTTCTCTTCAAATGCACCATAGGCAGCATTAATGGTATAAGTTTTAAGAGCTTCTTCCATGCTTATAGATTGCTCAGGAACAAATCTGTTTCTATTAACTAAAGCATGCAATCCTAGAATTGGATTTGGATCTTCAATTGGAGCATCACTTCCAGAAATTAGTACAACTCCTCCATCAATAATAGATTTCATGGGATATGTATATTTACATCTCTCTTTCCCTATTCTTTTCTCCAGCCACTTGTATTCAGAATTTAAAAATGGAGGTTGACAAGAAGCAATTATACCATATTCTTTCATATCTTTAATAACATCTTCAGTTAGCATTGAAGCATGCTCAATTCTATGACGATGATCTTCTCTGGGAAATTCATCGAGGAGACGTTTATACAAATCTACACATATCCTATTTCCTTTGTCTCCGATAACATGAGTCGCAATTTGAAATCCATTAAGATGAGCTGTTTTCATTTTTTCGTAAACATAATCTTTATCAACTACACAAAACCCACACATATTAGGAGCATCAGAAAACGGTTCCCACATGCAGGCTGTTTTTGCTCCGAAGGTGCCATCAAGGTATAACTTTAAACAGCCCACTTTAAATTGGCTATCCTCTTCACCTTCATCTAATGGTAATTTTTTTAATCTTAGTAATTTCTCTGGTTTTTCAACACTAATTATACCATAACAATTCTGACAAATGACTTGTTGAACGGATTTAAATAATGGTGTTTCAATAGGACCAAGAGTTCCACTTTCTTTAGTTTTACCATATTGGATAATTCCATGAACAGAAGTTATACCCTTTTTAGCTAATTTTTTAAAAGTTTTTTCAGCACCATCTTGAAAAACTTGTGCTTCTGGAAGAACATATTTATCAATTTTAGAGTATATCATTGTCAACGCATTTTCAGCGATCACTCCCGTTAATTCTCCTTCTTCATTAGTTCTTATTTCTCCTCCTTCAGGAACTACTGTTTCTGTATTAATTCCTACTAATTCTAAAGTTTTTGAATTAGCAATTCCAATATGAGAATCATATCGCAATAAAAACACAGGATTATTAGGACAAGCATAATCTAAATCCCATCTTGAAGGTAAAACAGGATTATCAAAAATCTCTTCGTTTAAACTTAAACCAAGAATGAATTTTCCTTTACCTTTGTTATTAGCTTCCTTTTTCAAAATATCTTGTAATTCTTTTAGACTCTTAGTAGAAGAAAGATCAAGATTAATTGAGAAAAAAACAGTCAACATTGGATGCATATGACAATCAATAAATCCAGGAAGCAGTGTTTTACCTTTTAGATCAATCATTACCGTATTACCACTCATATTTTGTTTAACATCTTCTAAGGAACCTACTGCATTTATTTTTTCACTAATTATACCTACTGCCTCAGCAATGGGTTGCTTATCATTCATAGTGATGATTGTTCCACCATAATATATACTCATTTAAATCTCACAACTTACTTTTTTTTAAGTCTTAATTCTATAGATTTATGCTTAGCAATTTTATTAAGATTTTGTCGAATTATTAATGATTTTACTTTTAAATCTTTTGATTCAATATCTTCATCGTTAATTTTTTTATTACTCTCTTCTAAGGCTTTTTCGAGATCTTCGATTGAGAGTAAAGCAGTAGCAAGGCAAAAGAAACTCTTAGACCTACCTTCATTGAAATTTTCTAAAAAAGTTTTTAGTATTTTAATCCTTTTTTGCTGTTTTGTGATGAATTCATTTAATCCTATTTCTTGTATTAACCTTAAATTAGAAAGAGATACGCGATGAGATATAAATGAATCACATTTATCCCAATTATCTATTTTAGAGCATGGAAACTCGTTACATTCGGCACAAGTTTCGAAATTATGGTTTTTTACACAACAAGTAATAATAGAGCATGATGGATGTTTATTTTTAAAGTCATGACCACAACAGCCTGGGCATTTTGAAGGCCCTTTAGTATAATACATTGGACATAACCCACAATCTAAACCACAACAAGCAATGGTAGGAAATTCTTTCAATGGAATTTTTGATGTCACTATTGATCCTAAGAAGTATCGAATTAACTATTATTAACTTAGATTTTTAAAAATATAAAGGTTATAAGAAAAAAATTAAAAATATGAAATAATTCTTAGGATTAATCAATAGGATTAAATGTGAAATTTAGAAATGAAAGCATCTATTTTGAAGAAATTAAATCAATTCATTGAAGAAGCTAATGATCTTAGAGATAAAAATAATTTCCAGAAAGCTGTTAAGAAATTATTTGAAGCGATAGACTTTATAAACGAAAAAGTTAAAGAAGAAGAAGATAAAGTTACAGAGATCGAAAATTTAAGAAATGCAATAAATCAAACTTATTCTGTTCAAGTGGATAACGTCATCCAAGGAGGAATCAGATTTACCGCCCAAAAAAAGTATGATAAGGCAGATCAAGAATTTCAAAAAGCACTAGAAATTGTTGAGAATATTAATGATACATTCCTTAAAGAAGCAGAAAAAGAAGATATCAAAAAACTGGTTGGTGAAAATGAAATTGAGCGTTTACTTACAAATGGACTTGATTTAAAAAGTCAAAATAAGCTTGATGAAGCTGTTGAGATGTTTAAAAAAGGATTAGATATTGCTGACGATATATATGATTCAGTGCATAGAACTGAAGCTTTGTCAAGAATTAAAGAGGAAATTGCTATGATTTATGATTCCAAAATAGATGAAATTGTAGAACAAGGTAAGCACTTTAAAGAAAATAATCAAGTTGACAACGCTCTAAGATCTTTTGAAGACGCTTTAGATTCAATAGAAAAATATTTTGAAGTAGATAATAAAAAAACTCAAATTACAACAATTAAGAACTTATCTAATGAGATATATTCTAATAGAATTAAACCTCTTGTTGATAAAAGCAAGGAATTGCTGAAACAAAACAACAAGGAACAAGTTATATCTGAATTAAACAAGGCATATTCAATAGCTATGAAGATGTACGATTCTGATCTTAAAAAACTGGAAATAAGTTTAATAGCAGAAGTACTAAATCCTATATATATTGAACGTCTTACACCATTAATAGAAAAAGGCAAAGAGATAACTCAAAAAGAAAAATTTGAACAGTCAGTAATATCTATAAATCAAGCTGTTGATAATTTTTACCAGGCTTATGATATTATTAAAAATATGGTACAATCAGAAAAGAAAGAAATGTATGATAATCAAATTAACCAATTAATTAACAGCAGTTGTATTTCTGGAATAAAAGAAATAAAAGATAAATCAATTCAAAACATTGTTCAAAAAAAATATGATGATGCGGTTAGTGATTTATATATTGCTTTAAGTTTAGCAAAAAGAATGACTTATCCCGAAGATTCTAATCCTGAGCTAAATAGCCTAAAAAATTTAGTTAACAAAGTTTATTCAGCTGAGGTTGCAGAGGTTGTGAATAAGGGTAAAAATCTAGTTGAACAAAAAAAATTTGAGGAAGCCATAAATACATTTAATGATGCTTTAACCATGACCAATAAGATGTATCTAACAGAGGAGATGGAAAAAGAAGTAGGAATGATTAAAAGTTTAATCTATGAGACAGAAATCAAACAATTAATTGGAAAAGGAGAATTAACTGAAGAACAGAAATTAAAAGAAAAGGAAATTGAGAAATTAAAGAAAAGATTAGATTATGCTCAATCAATTGATGATCCTGATCGAAGGGTTTCTGAAATGAATAAAATCAAAAAATTAATTGATGATGTTCATTCGGAAGAAATTAAATTATTGATTGAACAAGGAAATCAGTTAGCAGATTTGAAAAAATTTGATGAAGCTTTTGAGTTTTATGAAAAAGGATTGAAAGTTACACAAATGATGGAATCTCCAGATGTAAAAAATAAAGATCTTATTAAAACATCCTATAAGAGTCAACTGATTAAGAAAGCCAAACAGGAAATTGAAAATAAAAATTATAACTTGGCTATCGAATCGAGTGAAAGAGCACTAGAGCTTGATGAAATATTTGTTGATGCATATTATGAAATGGGCGAAGCTTATAGAAAAAAAAATAAATACGAAATTGCAATTGAAAAATTTCAGAGAGCTGTTGATTTTAATAAAAATCATATTGAATCTTGGAATTCAATGGGTTTGGCTTATGAAGCAAAAGAAGATTACGATAACGCTTTAAAAAATTTAAATAAATCTGTGGAGATTGATCCTAATTTTGCGGAGGGTTGGTTCAATCTTGGAAACGTCCACAAATTGAAAAAAGAATTTGATAAATCTATTGAGTGTTATAAAAAATCTACTCAAATAAATCCTCAATTCGCAAAAGCATGGTTATTTATGGGAAGTGCTTATTTTGATAAAAATGATTTTAATAATGCGATTCAAAGTATTGAAAAAGCAATTAATATAGAGCCGGGTTTAGTTAGCGAGATCAAAACCTATGTCAAAGATTTTAAAGAAGTGATATCTAAAATTCAAGAAATCCTATCATTTTCGTTTTTAAACAAATAAAATTTATTCTAAATTATAATAAATGAGTGAGACAAGTTTTTTATTTTAGATTCTTCATTTTTGGATCTAGAGCATCTCTCAATCCATCACCAAATAAATAAAAACCAATAACTGTAATTAAAATCATTACACTTGGCCAGATCATTGCCCAGGGTGTATCAAACATAAAATTTCTAGCCGTAGCAATATCACTTCCCCATTCAATCCATCCAGGATTACTCAATCTTAGAAAAGCCAGAATTGACAAATTAATAAGAAGACGTCCAACATTAAAGGAGAAAGCAATTATTATAGGTTGAATTGAATTTGGTAAGATATGTTTGAACATGATCCTACTCCTATTAGATCCAATAACTTTTGCAGCATCAACGTAAGGTAAATCTTTTTGCTTTAAAGCAGCATTTCGCATAGTCCTAGCATAATAAGGGATCCCTATAAGACCGAAAACCAGAATAATATTAATAAAAGTATTTCCCCAGATAATTAATATTACTATCGCTAAAATTACACCGGGAAAAGATAAAATAATATCCATTAAACGCATAATTATTCCATCCACCCAACCTCCGAAATACGCAGCTACAAGACCAATAGGAACACCAGATAAAAGACTGATGAATATTGAAGAAAAAACAATAATTAATGAAGGCCTTGTTCCAAAAATTATTCTTGCTAAGATATCCTGTCCATAATGTGTAGTTCCTAAAGGATGTTCTGGAGATGGGGGGTACGAATGAGCTATAAATCGATAAATTGCTTCCTCATAAGTATAAGGAGAAATCCATGATTGAAAGACAGCAATAGATACAATGATGAATATCAAAGTAATACCAATGAGGGTAATAGGAGCCTTAAATCTATTTAAAAATCTTCTTTTTCCTCTAATTTTTTCATATTTTAATTCTTTATTTGTTAAATCGTCTGATTTAGAGCCAGGAATGAGAATGAATTTAAGGTTATGAAGAAACCAAGAAATAACGATTTGAGTTGGGGTCTGTTTTTCACATGTAGATTTCTTTTTATGTTGTATTGACATGTATACACCCTATAGTGAATAATTATTTCAATTTGATCCGAGGATCAATTAAAACTATCAGTAAATCTGCAATAAAATTTGATATAATTACTAAAAGTGAAAAAACAAATATTATCGCAATCATTAATGGATAATCAGACATTATAACTGCGTGCTGAAATAAATAACCTAAACCGATAAAATTGTATATCATTTCAACCGCAACCATACCTCCTACCACTATTGGAAATTGCATACTTGCGGTTGTTATAACAGGGGGGAGTGCATTTTTTAAAACATGTTTATTTAGTACCTTTTTTTTTGGATTACCTTTAGCTGTAGCGAGTTGTACATAATCAGATTGTAACGCTTCTATTACACTAGCTCTGGTTTGCCTGATGAGAATAACCATCTGAATAATTACCATTGTAGCTACAGGGACAGTAATATGCCAAATATAATCAATAAAAAGATACCACTTTCCTGAAATAAGACAATCAATACTACGAATACCTGTAATAAGTGGAGGTTCTGGGTATCCAACTGTTTTATAACCGTATAAAGGAAAAAGTCTAAATGGTGTATATACATATAGCTGCATGAAAAACACAATTACAACAAACCCTGGAATTGATACAAATATGTATGTGAAAATCCTAAAAATAATATCTCGAAATCCATTCCGGTGAACTCCAGAAGTTTTACCTAACATTATCCCTAATATAATAGCTATAAATAGAGAAATAAACATAATTTCAAGAGTTCTGGGCAAATGTTGCATAACTAATTCCCAAATTGGGTAGTTTTGAGAAAATACGTATGAAAAACCCCAATTTCCTGTAAAAATGTCACCAATATAGACGAAAAATTGAACGATTAAAGGCTTATCTAAACCTAATCTTTCTCTTTCGTTTAAATAATCTTCCAAGGTTGCTCCTCTCCATAATCGTGCCCATACAGGATCTCCAGGCAACAGTCTAGAAATAAAAAATGTTATTACAATAACTCCAAAAATAGTTGCTATAGATATCAGAACTCTCTTAAAAAAATACTTGTAAAATTTCATTAAACTTTATTATAGTCAATATTATAGTTTTTTAAAATTAAAATAATCAAAACCTACTTTGCAAAAGTAAATATTAGAGACTATTAAAAAAAATTGATATTTTTGATAACTTTGTGAAAAAACTCTAATTCTTTTTTTAATCAAAAAATCTGAACATTCTTAAAAACAGAACTTACTTCTATATAAATTTTTTGTATATCGATTTAACAATGTTTAATATTTTTCATATTTCGTGAAGGATGTTCATTTTCAAATCAATAATTTATTTAAATCAATACCTTTCTTTTTTGTCGTGAGATATATTATAGTATGTGGGAAAGGAATGGGATAAATTTAAATAGGTTAAAACTTTATTATAGTTAATTAAAAATTACAAATTAAAAAAATTGATAATTCGTTCAGAAATTAAATCTATAATCTGAAAAAATGTTCAATGGTGGTGGTTAACAAGAATTGCAAAAATTTACTTGTGGTGTTAAACATAATTTTGATTCGGGAGTTGTAATTGAAAATGATGATCGGAAAAAGTATGATTGGAATTGCTCTACTTGTGATTATCAAGGAAAAATTATAACTAAAGAAGATTTTGAAAGGATAAAATCAAGTGGAAAAGTTATGTGCCCACTTCTAACTTATGAATAATTTTTTCCAAAATATTGGTATTTTTTCTTTTTTTTTTCTATAAAAGTAAGGCTTTAAAAAATTTAGGACTTAATGTTATTTTTGAAAGAGTAGAAAGTTTAGAAAACCATTTTTCTCCAACATATCTATCTTTACTAATATCATGCTTTGATAAATTATGATTTATATAAGCTTCATATATATATTTTCTACAAGTACTATTTTCAGATAATAATTCAGTATATAATTGCCATAAGGATTTCACATGTGAGCCTTCATTATATATCAGATATTCAAGAGCATTACCATTTTTGAAATAAGTCATCAATGTTCTATTTACTTCAGAATCATATTTGTGTAATTCAGATCGAGAAAAATTGCTTCCCTTCTCTAATAAGGGTTTTATTGTTTTAGTTGCAATATCAGCACATGCAACTCCAGGTAGCAATCCTTCATAAAAGAAAGCCGTAACAATTCCAGCTGCTTCGCCAAGAACAAGAACTCTATCTTTTGAATAGCTATTTATTGGGTGTTTGGAAATTTCCCCTACTACAGTAGTTGATAAATTATATTCCAATCCATCAACAAAGGGCTGAATAGGTTTATAATTCTTTAGAATACGATCAAGTTTGTTAAGAACTACATCTTTCGATTCACTCCTACCACCCAAAAACCCAGTTAATACTCTTTCTACTCCCTTATTGAAGAAAAACGGTCCATTTGTAGAGATTTTGGGATTAATGTGAAAGACATAATTATATTCTAAATTTTCGTTTATTTTTCCTTCATCTCCAAATAAATGGATTAAAGCACCAGTGTAATGATCAGGAGTTTCAAATCCTAAGGACTTTTGTAATTCAAATCCACGAGACCCTGTCGCTAAAGCTAAAAGTTTTGTTTTATATGATTCTCCTTTACTATTAATTAATTCTATATAATCACTGTGTTCACTTATCTTTGAAATAGATTCGTTAGAATGAAAAATTCCTCCATTTTCTTCAAATTGATCAATCAAATCTCTTAGAAGATTTTCTGTATAACAAATATTTCCTAAAGGAATTCCAAATTCACTGGAATCAATTACACCATTAAATTCATCACTCATATAATTTGATTTAGTGTGAACGGTCGGAAATATTGTTTTATTTTCCCAATCAATCTCTTCATTAATAAAAGGTCTATTATGTTCAGGAAAGATATTTGTTCTAATTGGTATTCCTTTCTTATAATCTTGAGCTTCAATCAAAAGTGTTTTAGCATATTTTGAAATTTTAGCAGCAAAACTTGCCCCCGATATTCCCGCACCAATGATTATAACATCATACATAATTTCTGAATTCCATTGAATTGGTTTAAATATTTTGTTATAATCTTCTTAATGTTTTTAATTTTTAGTTCAAAAGTTTTTATATGTGTAACATGTTAAATAATATGAATAAAAATAATTTATTCATGTAATCTTAAAAAAAAAAAAATTAAATTAAAGGTGAAAAATTATAGGATTAAGATTAGCTTCAGGGCTAGCTATAACTTCCTTATTTGCGTTACTATATGCTCTGGTTTTCGTGATAGGTGTTTGGTTTTTACCTTCAGCGGTAGGTTGGGAATGGGGGTTAATTATAATGGTCGGTCTCACACTCGCCATGGTACTTTTTCAATATGGAATATCACCTGTGATAATTGGTTGGCTTTACAGGATTGACTGGATACCATATGAAGAATTCGCAGCAGAATTTCCACATTTAGCTAATTCGTTAGATAAAGTCGTTGCGTATAATGGCATCAAGATGCCACGGCTCGGAATTATTCATGACCTTAACCCTAATGCTTTTACATTTGGATATACTAAAAATTCAGCAAGAGTAGTATTAACTGATGGAATACTGCACTATTTAAATAAAAAAGAGCAAAATGCAGTGTTTGCTCATGAACTAGGACACGTAGTTCATTCAGATTTTATACTTATGACCGTTGTATTTGCTATTCCCCTAGTTTTACTCACGATCGCTCGATGGGCTTACTATGCCAGTTTTTATTCTGGTCGTAGGAGGAGTGGAGATAGTGATAATGCTTCTTATCTCGCAATTGCATTAATTGCCATAGCAGCTTTATCTTACATTAGTTATTATTTGAGTTATCTCATATCGCTCATCGTTAGTAGAGTACGTGAATATTATGCAGATGAACATAGTGCGGAGGTATTAGAAGATCCGAATGCACTTGCAACGGGTCTTGTGAAAATAGCTTATGGTCTATTAGTTGATGGGAATATTGAAGAGAGAAAGAAATCAAGAGTAAGAGCATTAAGAGGATTTGGCATATTCGATCCTAGTGCAGCAAAAGGACTAGGAGTTATTAGTGTTGGAACCACACAAACTTTATCTATGGAAGCAATTCAAAAAGCAGCAGCATGGGATCTATATAATCCATGGGCGAAATATTTCCAAGTTTTTTCCACTCATCCGTTGCCAGCAAAAAGAATTATGCGTTTGAATATGTTATGTGATATCTATGGGATTAAACCAGAGATTGACTTTTCTGATGCAAAACGACTAGCTGAAGAACAAGCAGGAAAATCTTTATGGGATCAATTTTTGTGGGATCTATTTATGAAATGGTTACCTACACTTGTTTTCCTAGCTTTACTAAGTTTAACAATTGTATGGCTTTTCGACTTAGCTTTTGTTGGCTTCGAAGTTTCTTTTCTAGCTCCGGTTTATGCAAATATGTGGTTGGTATGGGCTATTGGATTCTACATTATCGGTTTTATGTCTATAATCAAGACAAGATATATGTATAAAAGTGGTTTTGAAGATAAGAAAGTGGTAGATCTTGTAACTAATGTAAAGGTTTCCCCTATCAGACCAATCCCTGCTTATATAGAAGGAAGAATTGTGGGAAAGGGAATTCCGGGTTATTACTTTAGTGAAGATATGTATTTTCAAGATGATACAGGATTGATGTATGTAGATTATAGATTTGGAATTGGTCTTGTGGATCTCATTTTCTCTCTTAGAACTGTAAATAGATTAATAGGACAACGAGTTCGGATTAAAGGGTGGTATAGAAGAGGACCAAGTCCTTATATTCAAGTAGACACAATATGGTCTGAATCAGGACGTAGAATCAGAAATTACTCCAAAGCTTTAAGATATGTATGGGCTGTGCTAGCCTTTATTATAGGAATAGTCTGTGCTTACTTCTGGATAGTAGGATAAATAAAAAATCAAACTTTTTATTTTAATACCTTTTTTTATTTCTAATATTTATATTTTAGATAATATTTGAAATCTTCCTTGCTACCTTCGTTAGGTTAATTTCAGCCATTCCTAAGGGAACAGTATTATCAAAAAGAACGACAACAACAAGTGGATCTAACTTCCATGGAATGTCCACTATTTTAGAAAAGACTTTACGACCATTTTCAAGACCATAATACATTTCTGGGAGAGTTAGTGCCCCTACTCGATAACGAATTTCCAATTCCTTTAAAGAATTAACCAAAATTTCATTGGGGAGTGATGTGTAAATTGTATTTCCTTTTGTCGTTAAAAGTGCAGCTCCTAGAATTTCACTCTCATGTAATAATTCTTCAAAAACTTCAATTACTTTCTTATAGAAAGATTGACTCATAAATATCTCATCTTCTCCCCTTATTATCGAATCGACTGTCTTATCGATTTGAACATTTTCAATTTGCTGATAATCTTTTATCTTTCTAGTGTCTGGATATTCATTCAAAAAAACCTCAGCTATTCTCTCTAATCGAGTGGAAACAAATAATAGACTTGCACTTGAATCTGAAAGTAGAGTAAAAATAAGATCTTGTTCTACCTTAAATACAAATCTGAGTTCACTCATCTCAAGAATCTCTGGAGTTTTTCTTGATATCACATTCTCAGAAAATGAGAAAATAGCTGAAAAAAAAGGAGTAATTAAATTTACCTCGATATTGTCAAAATCACTTGTAAAATTCCGACTATAGATACAAATTCCTGATTTTTTTAGGATGAATAGAGAATGAATATTCATTGAGTGGGAAACCTTAAAACTCTTATAAGTTTAATTATAGAAATCTACTCTTTTAAGTATTTTTAAAATGGAATAAAAAGTAGGTAATCTAATGTTGCTTTTTTACGTATTTATCAATATCTGCCTTAATTTCTTCCCATGATGCCATTCTATTGATAATTAATTTATTATTTAAATATATCCCCCGAGAAACTCCGGTTTTTTTTATTACTTCTAAATTATTATTGTTAATACAGTTTAAGTTAATTTTTTTGTATTTTTTTAACCCTTTTTTAACAGTGTTAATCATATATCTTGCCCAAGGGCATTGGTTGTTAAAAAAGACAGTTAACTGTAATTTTTCACTTTCTTTAAAGGCATTATATTTAGGAAGCATTAAATTTGGGTTGATAGAAGCCCCTAAATTGAGATGTTGAAGAATTCGAGTTCCATCTTTTTCAATATCTTTAAAACCAAATTTTCTGAAAAACGAGGAAGGCATGTAGTTAATAGAAGTTCCAAACCATTTATCACCATCATATGAAATGACACTTGCACCACCATACTGCTTTGCTTTTTGAATAAATGTTTTTAGTAGAGCTTTACCTATTCCTTTATTCCAAAATGGAGGAAGAATCCACATACAATTAATAAATAAACTTTGTCTTCCCTCTACTGACTCTAAAGCATATTCTATTGGTATGTATTCGAGTAGTCCCATTGGAACTTTTCCTTGAATTGCTAAATCTGAATGTAGCATCTTACCTACCCATTTGTAATGAATTTTCTCTTCACGAGGTTTATCAAAAGCTACTAATATTTCTAAACCTTTAGGAATCATCTCTTTAATCCATTTAATTCTATCTTCCATAGCATTTTCCATAAGAAGTCTTGTTTCCTTGTCTACACTTGGATCAAGACATACAGCACAAATAAAATCTAAGTTATCTTCTGTAACAGTTTTTATTTCCATATATTTTATTCGCATTCAATCTGTTTATAAAGTTCAGACTTATTTAGTTTTTTATAATAACACCTATTCCTTTTTCAGCCAATCTTGAAGCGCTACTTTTACTGACCTATTCATCTCTTGAGCAAAAGCAGAACCTGTCTTCCTTAGATAATAATTCTGACCCAAATTTTCAGCATTTTCCACAAAATCCTCTTTTTCATACTCTTGAAACATAACAGAGAATTCGCCTTTATTAAAACGCTGGTATGAATCAATAAAATGTATAAATCTCTGTGAAAAACGTGATTTGAGAATCCTTTTTGAAGGGTCTTGTTTAGGATATCCAAAACAGAGCATTGTAATAGGAAATACCCATTTTGGGAGATTGAACATTTTACGGTGAGTTTCTATATTATCCATAATATCTCCTATATAACAGGAACCGATACCTATTGATTCAGCAGCAATTACAGCATTTTGAGCTGCTATTAGTGCATCACAACATGCAAGCAATAAGTCAGATTCATCAGGAGTACGATAGCTGTAATTGAGAATTACACATTTTTCTTTAACTTTTGAAATTGTATAATAATCATACCATCGTTGCATATCCGCTAAAAAAATTAGAACTAAGGGTGCTTTTGCAATGAATGGTTGATTATCGCAAGTTCTAACTAAAATTTCTTTCTTTTTCTGATCTCTTACTTCAATAATTGAATAAAACATCATATTTCCTGCAGTAGGTGCACGCATAGCACTCTGAATTATAATATCAATTTCTTGTTGGGAGAGTGGTTTTTGTTTAAATGCTCTTACTGAAGCTCTATTAAAAATAGTATTAATTACATCATTGGCAAATTTTTTCTTATTCATTTAGTTCCACACTTTCTAAAGCATTATTTAAATTTAGGTAAGATAAAATAAAAATATAATTTCCGTTCTAATATCTTGGTATTTCTTCCTTTTCCAGACGTTTAAATAAAAATTCTTTGTTCATAACTATAAGGATGTCAGATGATAATTTAGAAAATAATATGATTAGAAAAACTGAAATGAATTTAAAACTTAAACATATACCAAGGAATTTTATTAATGTAGCTAATGAGAAGGAGTTTAATGAACTTTTAGAAAATTTTCCTGATTATTTGTTTGTAATTGATTTTTGGGCTATTTGGTGTGCTCCTTGTAAAAGTTATGCACCCATTTTTGAAAAGGCATCACTAACATTCTCAAGAGATTTTACTTTTTTAAAGATAAACGTAGATGACAATCAAAAAATTACTCGATTGTATGGGATCAAATCAATTCCTACTACACTTATTCTTAAAGGAAAACAAATCATGCGGAAGTTCACTGGAGCGGTGACTTACGATATTTTAAAACAAATCCTTGAAAAATTTCTGTAATTTATATCTTCCTTTTATAACAATTCTTCTCTTAAAAAAACGATCAATTAATAAGATTTTAATGGTTTTAGCCGTTTTACAATACTACTATGGAGGGATTTGAAGATTTTTTTACAATAGGACCTCTTAGAATTGATTTATCAGATATAAGATTAGAAGGAAGGATTTTAGATATTGGAGGGGGGGGAGAGGGAATAATAGGACAATATAAAGGAGATAGTGTTATCACGATAGATAAAAACAAAAGAGAACTTGAGGAAGCGCCCAGTATTGGAGATTTAAAAATAATCATGGATGCTAATGATTTAAAATTCTTAAATAACTCATTTGAAACTGTAACAGCATTTTTTTCTTTAATGTATATACCAATAAAAGAACATAAACAAATATTTCAAGAAATTTATAGAGTTTTAAAGAAAGACGGTGAATTTGTCCTTTGGGAGGTCAATATCCCTGAAAGGAAAGAGAGTGATAAAAAAAAATTCTTAATTTTTCTTAAAGTTAAAATAAATGATAGATTAATAGAAACTGGTTATGGCACAAAATGGAATAAGGTACAAGATTTAAGATATTTCTCAAATCTAGGAAAAAGTATAGGTTTTAAGATCGTAGACAGTAAAGAGGATAATAATATCTTCTATTTGAGATTTAAAAAACAATAATATTTTCATAAATTTCAATTTAAGGAATTAACTTTTCTCTTATAGTTGAATAATTTTTAAAATCAAAAAAATAAATAATTTCATTAAATATTATTAGTTTGTGATTTAATTGGTGTTAGAAACTCTTTTTAGTCCTGAAAAAATAGGAAATGTTCAGATAAAAAATAGAATCATTCGTTCAGCAACATTTATGGGAAGTGCTGAGAAATATGGCTATGTTAGCGATAAACTTATTCAAATTTATGATAATTTAGCAAATGGGGGTACAGGTTTAGTAATATCGGGGTTTACTGCGGTAGATCCAGGAGGAACCGCTAGTCCTTATCAAGCATGTTTATATGATGATTCGTTTATTCCTGGTCAAAAGAAACTAGTTGATAAAGTTCACGATTATGATAATGTGAAGATCGCCATTCAAATAGCACATACAGGTCGCCAAGGATACCATCCAAAATTTCATCCCGTTGCACCCTCTCCAGTTCCTTTTAAAATGACTGGTTTAACTCCTCGAGAAATTAAAAATGAGGAAATTCAAGATCTTATAACAAAATTCGTAGATGCTGGATACAGAGCTTACACTTGTGGTTATGATTTTGTGCAATTACATGCTGCTCATGGTTATTTATTAAGTAATTTTCTATCCCCATTTACTAACAGAAGAACTGATGATTATGGGGGGAATATTCAGAATCGAGTAAGAATTTTAATTGATATTTACAATGGATTAAAAGATAAAATTGGGAAAAATTTTCCAATTATCATCAAGTTACAGGTAGAAGATTTTATTCCTAATGGATTGATTTTAGAAGAAGGTGTTGAATATGCGAAAATACTTTCTGAAGTAGGATTTGATGCAATTGAGCCTAGTGGAGGTGGTGGGGATGCTCAAACACTTACTAAAAAATCGTATCCAAGTCTACGATGTAAAACGCCTGAGGAGGAAAATTACTTTTTACCCTTTGCTAAAAGAATTAAACCTTTATTGAGGGGTTGTAAACTCATTTTAATGGGTGGTATTAAGAATCCATACTTTGCTGAAAAAGTTCTGAAAGAAAATATAGCAGAATTTATTTCAATGAGTCGTCCTTTAATTTATGAACCACATCTACCAAATCGTTGGAAGAAGGGTGATCTTTCTCCAGCAAAATGCATAAGTTGCAACGGTTGCTATATGACAATGCGGAATGGCCCTGTTTATTGTGTCACTAAAAATAAAATTGAAAAAAAACAAAAGAAGAAAATAATTTGAAGGTAGGAGTTAATTTTATATGGAAAATAAAGAAAAGAAGACTGCATATAGAGATCACCTGTTTCAATTTCGTTCTGTTGAGAGAAAGAGATTAATCCTCTCTTTAACAATTACACTTACAGTAATGTTGATAGAGATCATTGGGGGTTTTATAACTAATAGTATATCTCTCCTTAGCGATGCAGGTCATATGTTTACTCATGCTTTTGCTATAGGAATTAGTCTTTTAGCAAATATAATCGCAAAAAAACCTTCTTGTCATCATAGAACCTTTGGCTTATATCGCGCTGAGGTCTTAGCTGCCTTTATAAATGGATTATTCTTAATTCCCATAGTAGGAGTAATAATCTATGAAGCAATTCTTAGATTTCTAAACCCACAGGAAGTAATCGGTTTTTATATGTTAATAGTAGCTTTTATAGGTTTAGCAGTAAATATAGCTAGTATTCTAATTCTTCAAGGACATCGTACTGCTAGTTTAAATATAAAAAGTGTTTTTTATCATATGATTGCTGACGCAGCTTCCTCAGTTGGTATTGTAATTGCTGCATTAATAATTATGGTTACAAATTTCGTAATTTTAGACCCAATAGTAAGCTTAGGGATATCATTTGTTATAATTTACTGGTCTTATGGAATTTTAAGAGACTCCACGCGTATATTGCTTGAAATGGCACCAAAAGGTATGAATATAGTAACTATTAGTGAGGATTTAAAAAATCATTTCCCTGAAGTCTTAGAAATTTCGGATGCTCATTTATGGACAATAATTCCTAATATATTAATATATTCAGCTCATCTAAAACTCAATAAAGACAAATTAAAAGGAACTCAAGAAGATTTTATTTCAGAATTAAACAATTATTTATCAAGTAATTATAAAATAGTTGAATCAACCTTACAAGTCATACCTATTGATGCTATAGGGGTTTGTAATATTTGATTCTTTAAAGTTTAAAAATATAAAATAAAGATTTAAATAGTTCTATAACCCAAAAGTATTATCAAAAATTATCTCAATTAAAAGTGGAATACAAAATGTCATCTGAGAGAAGAATTGATCCTTTTGCGGCTATAATTTTAGTAACTAGTATTGTAGGAATAATTCTTGTAGCTACTCAATGGTTTGCTAGTTTATGGACTGGTGCTTATTATTATCATTCCTGTTTAGATTGTGAAAATGCCACAATCGGGGATTTAACATCCCAAATCCTTATTTTGATCTTCTTTATATGTCAAATAATTGTATCTTTAAATGATCTCATTCCAAAGAGATTCATCCAAAAGGATTTAGCAGTACCAGGATTGATTTTGGCAGGATTAACAGTACTTTTTGCCATAATCGGAATTATCCTATTTGGAACATATTGGGACTATTATGAATGGTGGCCTGACACAGGATTCTATGGTGCTAGTATACCAGGTATAATAAATATTGTTCTATTTTTCTTAAAGTATAAAAATAGATAATTCTCTTTTTTTTTTTAATAATTTAATTATTGAAAATATATAAAATTAATTTTATTAATATTTAAAATTTTAGAGTGTTTATAATATTTTAAAAAGAAAAATATGGAAAGAAATTTCAAATCTAATATTAATAAGATATATTTGTTTTCATTTATTTTAGGTATTCACACTGTTAGAGGAGTATATATACCATTCATGATGGATTGGGGAGGTCTATCATTCTTCCAGATTATGATTTTACAAAGTTATTTTACAGCAATGATTGTTCTACTCGAAATACCTTCAGGAGCAATCGCTGATTTTTTAGGGCGTAAAATAGCCTTATGTTTATCTGCATTTTCAATCGCAGCTGCAGCATTTACATATAGTAGTATACCGAACTTTTTTATATTTATGTTAGCAGAGACATTGTGGGCATTTGGTTCAGCATTGATGTCTGGTACTAGTGATGCCTTCGTTTTTTTTTCGTTAAAATCCTATTGTGAACATAAAAATCTTTCAAAAATATTAGGAAAAGCTCAAACTATAAATTTAATAGCCTTGACTATCTCTGCTCCAATCGGTTCTATAATCGCTCAGTTCATATCTCTACAGTTTACTATGACTGCATTAGCTATGATATATGTAGGGGCATTTATAGTCTCTTTGACTTTTAAAGAACCGAGATTGGAAGATAATAGTTATCAAAAGGAAAATTATCTAAAAATAATATTATCTGGATTCAAAGAATTAAGAGAAAATAAAACTCTAAGGATATTAGCATTTGATTGGATACCTATAAATGTTTTAATATTTTTCATGTTTTGGACATATCAAGTCTATTTAGAGGCACTTTATGTTCCAATCATATTGTTTGGATTTATTACTGCCTTTATGAATTTGATTAACGCATTATCTTCTCCTTTAATACCTGGAATGATAAAAAGCTCTAAAAACAAAAGGAGATTTCTAATATATATAAATTTAATTAATGGAATAGCATATATATTGTTAGGTTTAACCACCATTATCCCCATCGGCGTCGCAATAATTTTTACGATTGTTGCATTTGGTTATACGAGATATTTAATATTTGTAGATGGAATAAATCTACAGATTGAATCTGAAAATAGAGCTACGGTACTCAGTACTATTAATATGTTTGGGAGTTTAATAAGAGCAATAATATATCCTTTTGTTGGACTTATTGTAGAATTGAATGTTTTCATGGTTTTTATATTGACAGGGGCTTTAATCTTATTTTTTACATTATTTACTCGTTCTAAAAGTGAATATCTGTAAAGCTTAAGGGGTATAAACCTCTAATTAAAGAATTAATTTATTCTTCTCTTTCTGCTCTTTCCCTCAATTTCCTTCTGAAAATTTTACCAACAGTATTACGAGGTAACGCATTAACAAATTTTATTATTCTAGGATATTTGTAAGAAGCAAGTTTTTCTTTTGACCAATTAATGATATCATTTTCAGTAACTTTCCCTTTGAATTCTGCTTTAATCGCTATATATGCTTTAATAGTCTCCCCAATATTAGGATCAGGTGCTGAAACAACGCCTACTTCTAAAATGGCAGGATGCTCACATAATTTTTCTTCAATTTCTTTGGGCATGACTTTATATCCTTTATATTTTATTATATCTTTTGTTCTTCCTTCAATGTAGAAATATCCCTCATCATCCGTCCACGCAAGATCACCAGTTCTAAGCCATCCATGTACAATAGCTTCTACTGTTTCTTTTGGTTTTTTCCAATATCCTTTCATGATTTGAGGCCCTTTAATTAAGATTTCGCCAATTTCTCCTGTAGGAAGTTCTTTCAGAGTATCAGGATTTACAATTTTTACATCTGTATCAATAAGAGGGATACCAATACTCTCTGCTATTATTTTTGGTAACCAAGTAGGGCGCATATGTGAAATTGCTGAAGTTTCTGTCAACCCAAAACCTTGTCCAACTTTGAAACCAAGAATTTTTTCCCATCTCCTGTTTAATTCTGGAGATAAAGCTGCTGATCCAGATATTGCAGATTCAAGACTTGAAAGATCTTTTTTTTTAAACTTAGGATTGTTTATTAACATTTGAAACATTACTGGAACTCCTATAAAAAGTGTGGGTTTGTAATATTCAATTGCATCTAGGACTTCAATAGCATTAAATGATTTAAACATCACTAGCATTGTAACAAGCAAAAGGGAATTAATTAAGATTTGAAAACCAAAAGAGTGACAAATTGGTAGAACCGATAAAAAAACTCTTTTACCTAGTACTTCCTCAATTTCAACATCTTGTTCTCTCAAACCATACAAGCTTGAAAGAGATGTTGCTACTATATTATTATGTGTTAACATAACTCCTTTTGGGAGCCCAGTTGTTCCTCCAGTATATAATAAAATAGCTATATCGGTTCTTGGATCTATCTCTACATCTGGATGATTAGTATCTTCTCTTTTTAGAACTTCTTGAAAAGTAAAAGTTTCAGGTTTAGCAACATCGGTTTCAATTAGAGTGACTGTTTTCAAATCAATCTCTTCTCTTACTTTCTTAATGATTCTGAAATTATTCTTATGAACAAAAATTGTATTAATTATTCCTGCATCTTTAATAATATGAGCTACGTCAGTTTCTTTCAGGAGTGGATTAATTGGAACTAAAATCGCACCGATTTCAAGTACGCCTAAACAACAAAATAAAAATTCAGGACAATTACTTGTAATAATCCCAACACCATCTCCCTTTCTCACACCTAAACTATAT